>CAVIYT010000109.1:0-34072 GCA_963646925.1 Paludibacteraceae bacterium | reverse complement strand
CTATGCTTTCCGGCTTGTATCCGGATTCATTCTCTTACTGCGCGTTCTCCTCTGTGATCAGCTCAGCCGGTGCGTACATCTCACCTTTTTCGATCTCCTCACCGTTAAAGTACTTATCCATCTGCTCACAAACGATATTGGCCATTCCCTCAAAATTCTGCTTTACAGTCGCCTTTAAGTTTGTCCCGTCCTTGATCATCTCGACTGCCTGCTCGTTTCCGTCAACACCTGTGACGATGACCTCGTCGCGTCCAGCCTCCTGAAGGGCCTTTGTAGCACCGATAGCCGGTTCATCCCATGCTGCGAATACGGCTGTGATAGAATCTTTTTCCGGGTTCGCTGTTAAGAGGTTTGCCACGATATCCTGTGCGTCGTTGATCGGCTGCTCTGCCGGTACGTGCTGCTCTGTGATTAACTGGATATCCGGATATTCCTTAATAATGTCATCAAATGCCTCGCAGCGCTTTACAACGCCCGGATGCGGTCTGTGTGTCAGGGAGATTACGGTTCCCTTACCTCCCATCAGATCATCAAATAAGTATCTCACGATGAGTTCGCCCATCTGGTAGTTATCGCTTGTCGCGTTGACCTGCATACCGTCGATAAATCCGCTGTCACATCCGAATACCGGGATGTCCGCGTCAAAAGCGTCCTGGAGTTGGTTCGCCACCTGGTTCGGATCAGCGCTCACAAGGACGATTCCGTCTGTTCCGGAGGAAACAACATCCTCGATTCGGCTTGCAAGCTCCGCGAAATCGTTTGCTGTATCAATTACGAATACCTCAGCTCCCTCGGCTTCCAGGTCTTCCTTAATATATCCCGCCATCTGGTTCGTTGTGACCGATGTGAGGTACGGAGTCATAACAGAGATCTTCTTTCCGGCAAGTGCGCCGCCCGCTGTCTTTTCCTCCTCAGTTCCGGCCTCGGAAGCCGCCTCTGTAACTGCGGCTGTTGTTGTCTCTGCCGCTGCTGTTGTCTTCTCGTCCGCCTCTGTGGAACAACCGGTAAGCAGGATTCCTGCAAGAACTGCGGCTGCAGCAAGGTTCATGATGGTTTTCATTTTTCTCATAATCATTTCCTCCTCGTTTTTGTCGACTGCCTCTTGCGGGGATAAGTAAGGGATGCCGCTCCGAAAGGTTTCTTTTTTGAATAACTAAGAATGTGCCTTGGCACATTCTCGCGCCGCGCGCGGTCGCTTGCGACAATCTACATCTTCGCGCGAGTGCACATCTTAGGCGCGTTAGTGCCTTTTTGTTTAGCAGGGAGTTCCATCGGAATTTCTTGCTAAACAAAAAATCCCGGACATAGTTTTCACTATGCCGGGACGAATTCTTTCGTGGTGCCACCCGTTTTCACAGATCAGTCTCCCCGAAAGCCAACTGCTCCGTGCCTACGGCACTCCCGCAGTTGCCGCCTCCATTCGTAATCCGGGCTATCGCCCTACTTACTCATGTAGGCTTGGTTGTCAAATGTCTATCCAGTCTGACGTGCAAGCACGTCATTCTGGCTATCCGCTTGACAACACTTTCAAACAAAAAATAGCAGCTATCCCACATCGGAATATCTGCCACCAATCTGTCTCGTTTCAGAGTACGGAAATCTCTTTCGATACTCTTATCCTTTAACGCAGGAATCACGGCCGCAGCTACTCGAATCTCTTTCACCTGGCGTCTCACAAACCCATTCCATAGGGAACTCCATACTGTCTTCCACCACCGACAGCTCTCTGTGATCTCATTCCGAATGTACTCTCTTTGCTCATCGACTTTTTGTTTTTAATTTTTCTGGTTTAAAGAGTAGCATACTTCTTTCCATATGTCAATTTTATTTTCAGAATCTTTGCTATTGAAAATTTCTATATCCAGTCCCTTATTTTCCCAAATTGACATTTGTTTCCAATATTGCTATGATAATTCCACATTACCTACTATATATATGGGTATTTTGTATAAATGTCAAAAGCGCGCATCTGACATTCTTTCCTATTTTATAGAAACTATAGTTACAAAATCATTTATTTTCGACCTTTCGCCGGATTTAGTAAAGTTTATGCAAAAAATACTTGACTTTTTTAAGTTATAGCTTTATTCTTAAGCACATAATTTTATTAACGATCCATTCCAATATCAAAGGCGATAACTTCCACAGAAAGTGCGCCTTTCTTTTTTTATCCGGATTTTTCGAAAGCGACTTCCGTCGTCCGATATCGAAGATCCATCGGCGGATCGTTCGTAAAAAAGAGAGAGGAGAGATTCATTTATGAAGAAAAGACGACTTATTGCACTTGCAGCCGCAGCCGTTATGGCAGTGTCTTCCCTGGCAGGATGTGGAAGCTCCCAGACATCCTCCACGACAGCAGCCGGTTCCTCCGCTGAGACAGCCGCTGCTTCCTCCAATGCCGTATCTCCGGACGCAAAAGCCACAGACCAGACACTGGCTTCCGGTATTGCGGTGGGTTCCTCTGATGAGGCAGCCGTAAAAGGTGGAACTCTTGTGGTATCAATGCCATCTTCCCCGTTAACCCTTGATCCGAAATCCTACTCCACAATGTATGAAAACCACATCATGTACAATGTTCTGGAGACTCTGTTCATCTGGGATCAGGATTATAAGGAACTTCTTCCATGTCTTGCAACAGACTACACTGCAAGTGAGGATGGACTTTCCTACACAATCAACTTAAGAGATGATGTATATTTCCAGAAGGGTCAGTATCAGGATGGAAGAAAAATGACTGCTGAGGATGTTAAATATTCTCTCGAACGAAGCAAGGCGGAAAGTTCCACCGACCGTATCTGCCGTGATTTCTTCGATTACTGCGAAGTTACAAGTCCGACGCAGGTTGTTATCCATATGAAGTCCGTAGCCGGGCCGCTCGTCAATCAGTTAGCTGAGATCGGAAATGCGATTCTTCCGAAAGAGGAAGTAGAGGGCTGGGGTGATGACTTCGGTGCTCACATTATCGGAACCGGTCCTTTCACGCTGGAAGAAATGGTTACCGACGAGAAAGTTGTATTAAAGAAAAATGAAAATTACTGGGGCACAGAGCCGAACGTAGATGGCGTTGAGTTCCGCATCATCTCCGATTCCAACCAGGCAATCAACGCAGTACAGACCGGTGAGGTTGACATTGCGATGTATCTCCAGGGCGAAGCGATCAAGAGAGCCCAGGACGCAGGTCTCTTACTCCAGACACCGAGCTCCTCCGTTACATTTATCCGCTTCAACCTGCAGAATGGTCCGACTGCAAATGCCGATGTCAGAAAAGCACTTACCATGGCTGTTGACATTGATTCCATGGTAGCCGGCATCTATCAGTACGGTGAGGGAACAAGAGCATATCAGCCACTGCCGGTATATTCCTTCGCATATGATACCGCTTACAATGACCTCGTACCGTCCTATGATCCAGAAGCTGCAAAAGCACTCTTAGCAGAGGCAGGTTATCCAGATGGATTTACAATGACTCTTTACATCGGTTCCACAACTTACCGTGAGAAGATGGCACAGATGTTACAGTACTACTGGAGCCAGATTGGTGTAACACTTGACATCAAGTCCTCCACAATGGCCGACTGGTCTGCATCTGTTGTTGATTCCTGGCAGTCCGATGCTGTAAACAGCTACGGTGTAAGCTGGAACAGCAACCCGGATCCTTACGGATTCCTCGGAAAATTCTTCAGCACTCAGACGATCCACGCTTCCTCCAATGCAGGCGGCTACAGTGATCAGGAGATGGATGATCTCTTAAATGAGGGATTCGGATACACAGACAACGCCAAACGTGCTGAGGCTTACAAGAAGGTAATTGAAAAAGTTATGAACGAATACACCGGTATCTACTATGCATATGAGTGCCGGAACTGGGCAGTATCCCCGAAAGTACATAACGCGGTTCTCCGTGCTGATACACAGATGTTAGTTGCAACACCGTTCAACAATATCTGGGTTGAAAACTAATCTTTATAAAATCTACAGAAAGGGGAAGCAAATCTTATTTGTTTCCCTTTTTCTGTATACTCTCAGAGATTCCGCTGTTCTGTTTTCCTTCCGCACGGCGGTTTCGGGCAGGGAAATATAACAGCTATGAAAGGATTGGATTTATATGGGAAAGATTATCATCAAACGACTATTGCAGACAATCCCCACACTTCTGGTCGTCGTTACACTTACGTTCTGTCTTACAAGAATGTTGCCCGGCGATCCGGCTGTAGCAATCTTAGGTATTGAGGCAGACGCAGCGGACATTGAGGCAATGAGGGCTGAAATGAACCTCGATAAGCCACTCCCCGAACAGTACGCACTTTACTTAAACGGTCTCATCCACGGTGACTTCGGTTACTCCTACAGCTACCGTCAGGACGTTCTTCCGCTTATCACTTCCAGGATCCCGAACACCCTGACTCTTACGCTGACAGCTCTCTTCTTCGCCTTTATCATCGGAACCAGCGTCGGCATCATTGCTGCGTTAAAGCAGAATACAATCTTCGATTATATTGTCATGGTCATCACGCTCGTGGGCGTGTCCATGCCGATCTTCTGGCTGGCACTTATGCTGGTTCTCCAGTTTTCCGTTAAGATGAATCTTCTGCCTGTTATGGGCATGGGCGAAATAGAAAAAGGCATCGGCGATGTCGTAAGCCACATGATCCTCCCAGGCTTCTGTCTCGCTACGATCCCGATGGCGACCTTCGCGAGAACCATGCGTTCCAGCATGATCGACATCATGAGCAGCGACTATATCCGATGTCTCAGAGCCCGCGGCATCAGAAAGCTCAAAATCATTCTGGTCCACGGATTAAAGAACGCTCTTCCGCCGCTGATCACCGTTTTAGGTCTTCAGATCGCCGGAACCTTCACCGGTGCCATCATCACAGAGGGAATCTTCTCCTGGCCGGGCATGGGAACCATGATCAACACCGCGATCAACAACCGCGATTACTCCCTGATCCAGGGCACGGTCCTCTTCTCCGCGATCATGTTCGTCTTCTGCAACATGTTAGTCGATATCGCCTATGCGATTCTGAATCCGAAAGTTAAACTGGAAAAGGGGTGATGAGCCATGACATTATTCAAAAAGAAAAAACCTGCTGCCGCGTCATCCGTTGTTTCCGGTGACGCGCTTGGAATGGATGCCAATATCGCAATGCTCGTAAAAGAGCGGAACGCCAACAACGCATGGCACAAATTAGCGAGAAATAAAACAGCCCTCGTCGGCTTCTTCATCGTAGCTTTCATGGTCATCATCGCCGTGTTTGCCCCGCTCATCGCACCATATGACCCGAACGCGATCAACCCGATTCTGCCGTTCAAGGGAATCGGAACTCAGGGACATCTCTTAGGAACCGATGATCTTGGCCGTGATATCTTATCCCGTATCATCTACGGTGCCCGCGTTTCCATGATCGTGGCCGTAGGCGCTACCATCGTCGGTGCCATCATCGGCGTCCTCATCGGACTCACAGCCGGATACTTCGGCGGATGGATCGACGCGGTGCTCATGAGAATTATGGACGGCATGTTCTCCTTCCCGTTCATCCTCTTAGCCATGATCCTCATCACCGTTCTCGGAAACGGCGTCATGAACGTCATCCTGGCCATCGGTATCGCAAGCGTGCCGGGATTTGCCCGTGTCACGAGAGGCCAGGTGCTGATCGTTAAGGAAGAGGAATATTGCAACGCCTGCCGCGTGGTCGGTGTTTCCCCGGTAAGACTCCTGTTCTTACATATTTTACCGAACTGTGTATCCCAGATCATCGTTTACGCGACACTCCGTATCGCCAGCGCCATCATCTCCGAGGCGTCCTTAAGCTTCTTAGGACTTGGTATCGCGCTTCCGACCGCCTCCTGGGGCAGCATTCTCCGTGTCGGACGTGACTGCCTGACAACAGCTCCCCACGTTGCGGGAACCGCAGGCGCGTTCATTCTCGTGACCGTCATCGGTTTCAACCTGTTGGGCGATGGAATCCGTGACGTCATGGATCCGAAAATGAAACAGTAGGAGGTGCAGGCTATGAGTGAAAACGATGCAATCTTAAAAGTAAATGGATTAAAAACATATTTCTACCAGGCAAGCGGCGTTTCCAAAGCGGTCGACGGCGTAAGCTTTACATTACATCAGGGAACGACCATGGGAATCGTCGGTGAGTCCGGATCCGGAAAAAGTGTCACAAGCGCCTCCGTCATGCGGCTCATGCCGGCTAAGACAGGTAAGATCGTGGACGGCTCCATCATCTTCGACGGCGTGGACATCCGGAATCTCTCCGAGGCGCAGATGGAAAAGTTCCGTGGCGATGAGTGCTGCATGATCTTCCAGAACCCGATGACTTCCCTTGACCCGGTATTTAAGATCGGCCACCAGATGGTGGAAATGATAAGAGAACATGAAAAGATCAGCAAAAAGGATGCCTGGAACAAGGCTGTCGAGGCCTTAAAGCTTGTCGGTATCCCGGAAGCTGAAAAGCGAATGGACGCGTATCCCCATGAGCTCTCCGGAGGTATGTGCCAGCGTGTTATCATCGCCATGGCTGTCTGCGGACACCCGAAGCTCATCATCGCCGACGAGCCGACGACCGCTCTCGATGTGACCGTACAGGCACAGGTTCTTGAGCTTTTAAAGGATCTTCAGAAAAAACTCAACACGGCGATCTTACTCATCACCCACAACCTCGGTGTTGTCTGGGAGATGTGCGACACCGTCATGGTCATGTACGCAGGAAATACCGTCGAATACGCGGATACAAAGACGCTCTACAAAGAGCCGCTTCACCCGTACACCTGGGGTCTTTTAGACTCCATGCCGAAGATCAGCAGTTCCACAAAAGAAGACTTAAAGACGATCCCTGGCACACCGCCGGATCTCCGTCTTACCGGCCACTGCTGCAACTTTTATAACCGCTGTCCTTACGCAACGGAGATCTGCAAACAGCAGGTACCACCGCTTAAGGAAGTTGCTCCCGGACATTTCGTGGCATGCCACAGACAGGACGGCGAGCACAAATTAACACGAGGGGAAGTGAATGTGACATGCAAAAGAATGTAATTATGAGCGTCGATCATCTCTGTAAGGATTTCGTGATCCGCGGAAAAAAATTAGGGGAAAAGAATAAACTTCTCCACGCATTGAGCGATGTATCTTTTGATATTTATGAAGGCGAGACACTCGGCATCATCGGTGAGTCCGGATGCGGAAAATCCACTCTGGGCCGCTGCCTTGTAAAGCTTCACAAGCCGTCTTCCGGAACAATTACATACAATGGAAAGGACCTCTGGAATCTCCCGGTCTACGAGCGCGAGGCGGCCCGCAGGGACATCCAGATGATCTTCCAGGATCCATATTCCTCCCTGGACCCGAGAAAAACAGCTTCCTACTCCATCGAGGAGGCAATGAAGGTCCATCACATCGGGGACACCGCCAGGGAGCGCCGCCAGAAGGCGTTGGAATATCTCCAGGAAGTCGGTCTTGACATCCAGCACATGGAGCGCTATCCCCACGAGTTCTCCGGCGGCCAGAGACAGCGTGTGAACATTGCCCGCGCCCTCTCCATGGAGCCGAAGATCATCGTCTGCGACGAGCCGGTATCCGCCCTGGACGTTTCGATCCAGGCCCAGGTCATCAACCTCTTCCGCCGCCTGCAGAAACAGTTTAACCTGACATATGTGTTCATCTCCCATGACCTCGGCATCATCAAGTACATCAGCGACCGGATCATGATCATGTATCTTGGACGTGTCATGGAGTTCTACACTTCCGAGGGAATCTACGCGGACCCGAAACACCCGTACACACAGGCGCTGCTCTCCGCGATCCCGCCGGAAAGCCCGTTTGATAAAAAAGAGCGCCTGCCGTTGACTGGCGACATCCCGAGCCCAATCGGCGACCAGGTCGGCTGCCCGCTTGCAGGCCGCTGTCCGCACTGCACGGAGCGCTGCAGAAAAGAGATCCCGAAGCTGGTGGACACCGGTGACGGACATATGGTGGCATGTTTCCTGTACGAATAAAAAAGGAGTAATCGAAAATGGTAGATTCTAAAAAGTTAATTTCTCTCGTCGAAAAATATGAAAAACTGATCTATGACACTGCTGACCATATCTGGGCACACCCGGAGACGGGCTTCCGCGAGTGGAAGACTTCCGCCTACATGGAACAGCATTTTGAGGAACTTGGATACACGCTCACAAAGGCCGGCAACATCCCGGGATTCTACACGGATCTCGACACCGGAAAGCCGGGTCCGAAGATCGCGATCCTCGGCGAGCTTGACTCCCTGATCGTCGCAAACCACCCGTGCTGTGACCCGGAGACCCATTACGTCCATGCCTGCGGTCATCATGCCCAGTGCGCCGTTCTCCTCGGAACCGCGGCTGCCTTAAAGGAGCCGGGTGCTCTCGACGGTCTCTGCGGATCCATCCGTTTCATCTCCGTTCCTGCGGAGGAGCTCATCGAGCTTGGCTACCGCGAAGGCTTAAGAAAACAGGGCATCATCAAATATTTCGGAGGAAAAGTTGAGTTCATCCACCGCGGCTACTTCGATGGCGTCGACATGGCCATGATGATCCATTCCGGAAAGCTTCCGGAAGGAAAAGCGCTCTCCATCAGCGACGGCTGCAATGGCTGCGTCACAAAGAATATCACATTTAAGGGTGTATCCGCCCATGCAGGCGGCGCTCCGGAGAATGGCAGAAATGCCCTCTACGCCGCAACCTGCGCCTTAAACTCCGTCAACGCCATCCGTGAGACATTCACAGACAATGACCACATCCGCTTCCATCCGATCATCACAGAGGCAGGTCTCGCCGTCAACGCGATCCCGGAGACCGCGAAGGTGGAATCCTATGTCCGCGGCGCTTCCTTCGACGCGATCCGCAAGTACAATACGAAAGTAAACCAGGCTCTCGCCGCTTCCGCTGCCGCCATCGGCTGCAATGTGGAGCTCGACGACCATCCGGGCTACTTCCCGTTAAACAACGATAAAAATATGGCCGCTGTCATGAAAGAGGCCATGGAGACCGTTGCAGGTCCTGACAGCGTCGTTGAGGGCGGCTGGGGAACCGGCAGCACCGATATGGGTGACGTTTCCGCCATCATGCCGGTCCTTCACCCACATGCAAGCGGTTCCATCGGAACGGGACACGGCAAAGATTATTATGTGCAGGATAAGAAGCTCGGCTGCCTCTATCCGGCAGAGTGCCTTGTTCTCACCGCAGCGAAGCTCCTTGCGGATGACGCGGCTCTCGGAAAGAAGGTCATCGCGGAGGCGAAACCGTACTTCAAGTCCAAGGAAGAGTACCTCGCTGCCATCGACGCGATCACCATGGATAAGGACGCTGTTGTATATAACGAGGACGGAACGATCACTCTCAGCTTTACGAAATAAGCGCTTAAACGGCTGGATATCATATTTCAACCGGCTTTGCCAGACGGTTATTCTGTTTTTTAGTGTTAAATTTACGGAAAGGACGGGAGATCTTGTATGAAAAACTTTGTTATCACGGTTGCCAGGGGATTTGGTTCCGGCGGACGTGCCATCGCCGCAATGCTGGCGGATGAGCTGCATGTCCACAGTTATGACAACCGAATTCTTACGCTTGCTTCCCAGTACAGCGGCTATCCGGAACATTACTTTAAAGAGGCCAATGAGACCTTAAACGGCAGCCTGATCACAAAACAGCTTCAGGCGCTGCCGAAACGTCATCTGCCGACCGGGGAGTTGTCGAGATTTACTTCCGATGACCGGCTTTTTGAGTATCAGAAGATCATCATCGAGAAGCTTGCCGCTTCGGAGTCATGCGTCATCGTCGGAAAGTGCGCTGATTATATTTTGAAGGACTATGACAACGTGGTCAGCATCTATGTGGAGGCGCCGAGAAGCTACACGCTGCGCCGCGTCATGGAGCGCATGGATGACATCAGCGTCGAGGAAGCGCACCATCTAATCACAAAGACGGACAAGTACCGCGCGGACTACTATAAGTACTACACCGGCGGCAACTACTGGACAAACCCGGTCAACTACGACCTGACCTTCAACAACGCAAGACTCGGCGACGAGCGGTGCGTGAAGCTTGTTCTCGAGTGTATGAAGTTAAAATTTGGGGATGACTTCAAGGAATATATGAAGAGCATTGGAAAGGATATTTGATCTGTAACCTCTGCGCGTAACCGTGAAAGCACTGACCGGTTACTTTGATACGCTATTTCACTTAATTTTGTAATACCGGCACCTGGGTCTCTCCAATCCTATCCCCGGGCCCGGTCTCCCCGCCGCAGTCCCCTCTCTCTCATGCGGCGGGGATTTTATTTTCACGGATTCCGCGGACCGGCGGTTCCGGCGAATTGCGGATCGATCCGTTGCTTTTTGACCTTTGATATGTTACGATATTTTCATGATTTCTGACCTGCGAGAAATTGACTTGCTTTCAGGAAAGAGCCGCCAGGTCTTAAATAAAACGGATATCGCGATCCTGGTCGTAGATGGAGTCACAGGAACCGGCAACTGGGAAGAGGAAATGATCCGGCTGTTTAAGAAGAAGGCGATTCCGTATCTTGTTGTATACAATAAGGCAGATTTATGCGATCTTAACGAGGTCAGTCTGCCACAACAAGACGCCGCAGCAGCTGTGCCGCATTCCATCCAGTCAGTCTCAAATACCACGGACTCTAAAAGCGCGTCCGAATCGGCCCCTGCTCTTCATTCAGCCGCGGACCAGCATAAGATCTACGTCAGCGCCAAGACCGGTTTCGGCATCCACGACCTGAAAGAGCGCATGGCACGCCTAGTCTCCACGGACGGCAGCGAAAAACGCCTCGTGGCAGACCTCGTGAACCCACTGGACATCGTTGTCCTCGTCGTCCCAATCGATAAAGCCGCCCCGAAAGGACGCCTGATCCTCCCGCAGCAGCAGGTGATCCGTGACCTTTTAGACACCGGTGCCATGCCCATCGTCTGTCGGGAATCGGAGCTCACGGAGACGCTGAACTCCTTAAAGAAAAAGCCATCCCTCGTCATCACCGACAGCCAGGTATTCCCGCTTGTGGACCGCCTGACCCCGAAGGACATCCGCCTGACCTCATTCTCGATCCTCTTTGCGAGATACAAGGGAAACCTCACCCAGGCTGTCCAGGGTGCCCGTGCGTTCAACATGATCGAAGACGGCGATAAGATCCTGATCTCCGAGGGATGTACCCACCACCGCCAGTGCGGTGACATCGGAACCGAAAAACTCCCGAACTGGATCCGCGAGTACACGAAAAAGCAGCCAGAATTCCACTTCACCTCCGGCACCGAGTTCCCAGAAGATGTCTCCGAGTACAAGCTCATCGTCCACTGCGGCGGCTGTATGCTGAACGAGCGTGAAATGCGGAGCCGCCTAAGAAGCGCCGCCGACCAGGAGATCCCGATGACAAACTATGGGATCGCGATCGCGTATATGAAAGGGATCTTAGAGAGAAGTGTAGAATGCTTAGGACTTTAAACAATGTTCTGACTTCTTTGGGTTCCCGACTCACTCTCACAGAGACCATTCTATAATTACGATTTAAACCTATTATTCTATACTAAAAAAGCCCCGGGAAAGCCGTGACACATACATTTTTGTATTCTGTCCACACTTTACCGGAGCTTTTCTATTGTATCCGTCGAACCTGCCCACAGGCTGTTTCAACGCTTTTTTATTTCTCTAAACTCTCAAAATACTCTCTGAGCTCATCCACCAGCTCACCGAAATCTTTTCCGGTCTCATCCAGTGTGATGTCTGCGTATTTCTCGTAGTACGGAAGTCTCTCATTATAGAGGTCTCTGAGCGTCATGCCGTCCTTCAGGACAACACCGCGGTCCACAAGGTTTCCGAGACGGGACTCCAGATCTTCATAGCGAAGTTTCAGATAAACGATCGTCGCGGTCTCTTTGTAGTGTTCCATGGCTTTCGCCTCGTAGATCACGCTGCCGCCCGGCGCAATGACGGATTTTTCCACATCCAGATCGAGGTTTGCCTGTTCCTCAACACGTAAGAAACCATCATCGCCTTCTTCCGCGATGATCTCCTTTAAAAGCTTTCCTGTCTTCTCCTGGATCACAAGATCCACATCCACGAAGGAATATCCAAGGCGCTTCGCAAGCAGCACGCCGATGGTGCTCTTTCCGGACGCCGGCATTCCGATCATCAGAATATTTTTCTTCTTCATAACTTATGCCTCGCTCTTTTATCTGTCGCTGTAAATGTTCCTCTGGTTACTTCTGTCTCTTCTTTTCATTCCGCGGACTTCCGGATCTCTTTTTCGCTGGCTTTGAAGGTTTCTTGCCCGCCTTCACCGGTTTTCTCACGCTGTACCCGAAGCTTCCCAGCTCCTCGCCCATCCCATAATATCTTCCATGGGAGTAAGCAAGCGGTTTTGCCATGGAAAGGTGGAACGTGTCCTTCTCGTCCATGTACGCCTCATCCACGTCCACCGCCACAACATCGGCGATAAACATATGATGGCTTCCCAGCTCTTCCACCTTCACGACGCGGCACTCGATGTTCACCGGACTCTCTTTGATCACCGGTACATTCACCACGTTCGCCTTCTCCGGGGTCAGACCTGTCTCTTTCCACTTATCCACGTCACGCCCGGAGCGCACGCCGCAGTAGTCTGTCGCCCAGGCCATAGACTCTGTCGTCAGGTTTACGACGAACTCCCCGGTCTCCTTCATCATGTGGTAGGAATGGCGTTCCGGCCTGACACTGATGGACAACATCGGCGGATTCGTGCAGATGGTTCCCGCCCATGCCACCGTAAAAATATTCGAATTTCCTTCCCGGTCAGCCACCGTCACGAGGACAGCCGGCACCGGGTACAGCATATTTCCTGGTTTAAACTGTCGTTTTCCCATTCTGCAGATTCCGCCTCTCTTATTACTGCTGTAATGCCATCATGATCTGCGGCGCAAGCTGTTTCTTTCTGGAGACAACGCCCGGAAGCTTCACGATTCCGGTCTGCGCGCTCACATTCTCTACGTCCTCATCCTGTACATGGAACGCGTTCGTGATCAGCTGCTCCGCGCCCTGTCCTGTGCAGATCAAGTCCGTGGACTCTGTCAGAATGTTTGTGAGCATGAAGAACATCATGTCGATTTCATGCTGCTCTCTCTCTTTTTCTGTATACTCGGACATTCTCTTTCTTAAGTCTTTGAGCTCTACCGCGTTTAAGGAAGTGATCTGGCCGATACCGAATACGGAATTTCCAACGGTGAAACGCTTGAAATCCTGGTAGAAGATATCGCCGTCGGATTTTCCCTTCAGGTTGCTTCCCGCGGAGAACATCTCGATCGCGTACTTCTCGATATCGAGTCCGGCGATCTGCGCAAGGGCAAGTCCGGCTGCCTTATCGATCGGTGTGCAAGTCGGAGAACGGAATAACAGGGTATCGGAGATGATGGCGCTGCATAAAAGTCCTGCAGTTGTCTTATCGATCTCCATGTGGTTCTCCTGGTACATCTGATAGATGATGGTTGCGGTGCAGCCGAGCGGCTGGTTTCTAAAGAATACCGGGGACATGGTCTCAACGGTGCCGAGACGGTGATGGTCGATGATCTCACGGATGTCCGCGCTCTCCATACCTTCCACTGCCTGGCTCTTCTCGTTGTGGTCAACAAGGATGATACTCTTTCCCTTCGCGCCTAAGAGGTTACGTCTGGAGATCATGCCGATGTACTTTCCATCGGAATCCAGGACCGGGAAATCGCGGTGTCTCTTGCTCGCCATAATATCACGGATATCGTCAAGGTAATCTTCCTCGGAGAACTCGATGATGTTCTCCTTTGTCATAAAGTAGCTGATCGGCATGGACTGGTTGATCAGACGGGCTGTGGTGTATGTGTCATACGGTGTCGTGATGACTGCGCAGCCGCGCTCCTGTGCCAGTTTGCGGATCGTGAGTGATACGCCCGCGCCCTCGCAAACGATGATGCAGCCTGCTTCCATCTCGATGGCGCAAAGCTGGGACTCGTAACGGTTTCCGAGAATGACGAGGTCATGTTTCTCGATGTAGTTCTCCATTAAGTCTGGGTTCGCAGCCGCGATCAGGACTTTTCCGCGGTCGAAGTATGCCTCGGAGTCACCGACTACCATGCTGCCTTCCAGGGTATCCAGGATATTTGCGTATTTCGTGCATGCTTTTGAAATAATACTGCTGTCATATAAGTTCATGTAGGACTTGGTGATATCGCCGATGGTGATAACGCCCTCCAAGAGACCTTCCTCTGTGACACACGGAAGTGTTACAACGTTGTTCTCCTGCATGAGTCCCCATGCGTTCTTTAAGGAAATTCCGCGGGACACACCTTTTGTCTTGCGGATCTCGATATCCTTGACCTGCGTCTTTACGTTCTCTACAAGACGCGGGGCCTTTAACTTAAAATAGTCTAATACATACTGTGTCTCCGGGTTTACATTTCCGGCACGGCACGGCTCATAATTCTCGCCGGTAAGCTGATGCTTGAAACCTGCATAGCAGATGGCTGAGCAGATGGAATCCGTATCCGGATTTCTGTGTCCCAGGACAAGTGTTTTTTTCAGTTCTTCAACTGCCATTGATCTTCTCCTTCTATTGCGTTTCTCTCAGACGTACAAATGAGAATGTGTTACAATAACTTCATAGTGCGTTCATAATTTGTTCACATTTGTTTTTTATACTTATTGCATAAACAAAAAGTCCTTTGACTTTACCAACTAGACAAATTGCACATAGATTTTTCATAATTGCCCCGGTTGTCGCGACCGGGGTCTCCTCATGTTTAGGGATAATGTATGTCCGCTTATGGCGGACATTTTTCTTTTTCACCCATACATTCTATGCTTTGTCTCCAGCTGCATCAAGCTTTTGTCTCAGACTTGTATTCATCCGCAGAAACCGCAGTTAACGTTTTCTTATGAATTCTTTTCAGCAAAAAGGGAGTCCGGCGCACCGGACTCTCTTTCTTTTTATCCGATGATCAGCTTCGCGGCACCATAGATTCCAGCATCGTTTCCAAGTTTCGCAAGGACGATGTCCGCCTTCTTCGTTGCCATCGGAGATAATTCATCGTGATACTTCTTAATGATATCAGTCAGGAATGTTCCGGCTTTGGATACACCGCCGCCGATCAGGTATGCCTGCGGGTCTAAGACCATGGAGATCGTCGCAAGCGCCCAGCCGAGATAGTAACAGGACTTGTTGAGGGATTCGAGCGCAAGCTCATCTCCCGCCTTCGCAGCGTCCAGTACGTTCTTCGCGCTGATGTTCTTTAAGCTTCTGAGACTGGACGGACGGTTATCCGCCGCCAGCATTCTTCTTGCTGTTCTCGCGATTCCTGTCGCGGAAGCCACCTGCTCTAAGCAGCCGTGTCCGCCGCAGTTGCACGCCTCTTTTTCGCCTTCCATTACATGGATGTGGCCGATCTCGCCGCCGACACCCTGTTCGCCGGTCCAGATCTTTTCATTCAAAATAATACCGCCGCCAACGCCGGTTCCAAGTGTCACCATGACAAGGTTCTTATAGCCTTTTCCGCCTCCCTGCCACATCTCGCCGAGAGCCGCAACGTTCGCGTCGTTTCCGCTTTTCACAAGCATTCCATCCAGCAGTCTGCTTAATTCCTGCTGCGGATTTCCTGCTTTCCAGCCGAGGTTTACGCACACTTCGCAGTGTCCGTCAGGAAGAACCGGTCCCGGGAATCCCATTCCCGCGCCGGAAAAATCAGAGAGCTCCAGACCGCTTTCCTTCGCCGTCTTGCGGATCGACGCCGCAATATCACCCAGGATATACTTTCCGTCCTCTTCTTTTCTCGTCGGAATCTCCCACTTCTTTACAAGAGTTCCGTCCTCCTCAAAGATACCGAGCTTTACGCTGGTTCCGCCGATATCGATTCCAATACACTTTAAGCTCATGTGCGTTCCCCTTTTTTAGATTCTACAGGATCTTTCATAACTATATCCAGATCCCACATAGCCTTGCGAAGCTGCCGCCCGGAACCCCAGGCGCCAGCCCCTGTTATTCACAGCAGTCCAGTTGCCTGTCTGCCATATTTTCCATCTATCTGATTAAAACAGTGTCTTTACAGTATTTACAACGTTCTCAACCGTAAATCCAAACTTCTCGAACAGTTTTGCAGCCGGGCCGCTTGCGCCGAAGCTCTTCATTGTCACATAAGCTCCGTCGAGACCGACATACTTGCCCCAGCCGAAGTCGGAAAGTGCCTCAACGACAACTCTTCTTCTGACTTCTTTCGGAAGTACGGACTCTTTGTACTCTGCGCTCTGCTCCTCGAAGATATCCATACACGGCATGGATACGACGCGGATCTTCTTTCCTTCGTTTGCGAGTTCTGCTTTTGCCTTGACCGCAAGGTCAACCTCAGAACCGCTTGCGATAAGGATTGCGTCCGGTGTTCCCTCGCAGTCGTCGATGATATAGCCGCCCTTTAACGCGTCCTTGCTGCTTCCCGGGATCGGATTCAGATTCTGTCTGGAAAGAACAAGCGCTGTCGGTGTCTTCTCGGATGTTGCCGCGGAAAGCCATGCTGCGGATGTCTCTGTTGCGTCGCACGGACGGAATACATGGAAGTTCGGCATTGCGCGGAACATAGCGAGCTGCTCGATCGGCTCGTGGGTCGGTCCGTCTTCGCCGACACCGATGCTGTCGTGGGTCAGGACGAATGTAAGCGGAACTCCCATAAGTGCGGAAAGTCTTGCCATCGGTTTTACATAATCGCTGAATACGAAGAATGTAGCAACGTATGCGCGAAGACCGCCGTGAAGCATGATACCGTTTCCGATCGCTGTCATTGCAAGCTCTCTTACGCCGAAGTGAAGGTTTCTGCCAGCCGGGTTCTCTGCGGAGAAGTCGCCAGCGTCCTTCATAGCTGTCTTGTTGGACGGAGCAAGGTCAGCGGAGCCGCCGATCATGTTCGGCATGATGTCCTTTAAAATGTTGATCATCTTTCCGGAGAGGGAACGTGTTGCCTCTGCCTTATCTTTTGTGAGCCAGAGAGCTTCGTTCTCAATCAGTGCCTTTGCGTCCGGAGCTGTGTGGTACTGCTCCCAGAGTTTCTCCATCTCCGGGTACTCGTCGCAGTATGCAGCGAACATTGCGTTCCACTCTGCCTCTGTGTCTGCCTTCTCCTCAGCGAGACGGGAATAGTGCTCATAAACCTCTTCCGGTACGAAGAACGGCTCTTCATACTTCCAGCCGAGGTTTTCTCTCATTGCTTTGATATTGTCGACACCTAACGGCTCGCCGTGGGCGCTTGCCTTGCCCTGTTTTGCCGGGCAGCCGAAGCCGATCTCAGTCTTGATCGTGATGAAGGACGGGTGCTCGGTATCAGCCTTTGCAACCTCGATCGCTGCGCCGATCGCGTCGATATCAGTTCCGTCTTCAACAGTAATTGTCTGGAAACCGAATGCTTTCATGCGCTCTTCCACGTTCTCGCGGAATGCGATGTCAGTGCTTCCCTCAATGGAGATGCGGTTGGAATCATAGAGAACGATGAGTTTTCCGAGTCCAAGTGTTCCTGCAAGGGAGAATGCCTCAGAGGAGATTCCCTCCATCATGCAGCCGTCGCCGCCGAGTACATATGTGAAGTGATCGACAACCGGGTAGTTTTCCTTGTTAAATACGGATGCGAGGTGCTTCTCAGCCATTGCCATACCAACTGCCATGCCCATACCTGCGCCGAGCGGTCCTGTTGTAGCCTCAACACCTACGGTGTGGCCGTATTCCGGATGTCCCGGAGTCAGGGATCCTACCTGACGGAAGTTCATAAGGTCTTCCTTTGTGAGACCGTATCCGAACAGGTGAAGCAGGGAATATAACAGCATGGAGCCATGTCCGCCGGATAAGATGAAGCGGTCACGGTTTGCCCACTCCGGGTTTGCCGGATTGTGGTTCATGTGGTGTGCCCAGAGCTCGTAAGCAGCCGGTGCGCTGCCCAGCGGAAGGCCCGGATGACCGGAATTTGCTTTCTGGATCGCATCTGCGGATAAAATTCTGATGGAATTGATCGCCAGATTGTCGATTGTGTTCATTGTTTCATTCCTCCTGATAAATCCATAAGTGTGGTACTGTTCCATATTATCGCAGTTACCAGTGTTGTAACATTGTTTCAAAGTTACATTTACCTTAATTTAATCTCTTTCATTACCTCGCTGCCTGCGGTAATCAGAGAATTGGTACGATTTTTACCTGCTCTCACGAGCGATACAGAGAAGTCGAACTGTCCATTAAACTTCTCGTGTCCGTCCAGGTTGTACTCCCTGCACGATTCCTCATTATACAGGATAAGCCTGTCCCCGTCAATGAGGACACCCGTATATGCGTAGTCGAAATCGATGCTTGTGACCTGCTTTCCGTCTGTGTTGTATACGTCAAGGCGGTACGGGCTTCCGGACGTGCTGTCCACAACGACAGCCGCGTATTTGTCAGAGTAACAGATACTCTGGATCTCTTCTTCCACCGGAACATAGATAACGTTTGTGTCCGGAATCACATTTTTTACAGAGATAAAGGTCAGTCCTTTATCGGAAAAGGCGCAGACGGTCTGGTCATTCAAGTAGCGGACGCGTCCCACCATCTTGTCATCAAATTCTTCCTCGAAAGCGGCGATGAAACGGTTGTTGACATTCTTTCCGATCTCAGAGAAATCGTAAAACGCCACCTTATTTTTCAGCGCGCCGTTTTTCATGTACATAATGGACATGACGATCTGTTTTCCATCCGGGGAGAGCGCGATGTCCACCGGATAACCATCACCGGATAAGAGCATCTTGATGTTGATTCCCAGCGACTCGCCGTCCTTCTTAAAATAGAATATGTAGCTCGCCGTGCTGTCCTCAACGACTGCCGCCGCAACGCCGCGGGCGGATACCGCCGCCTTCGTGATCGGAAGCTGCGTTTTCGCCGTTCCGGTACATCCCTCTTTACTGCAGATGTACATCTCGTTTCCCTGCTGGTCCGCGATCACGGCAAAGTCCCCGTTGACGTTGATGATCGGTGTCTTCATCTCATAGCTCTGGGTCCAGATTGTTTTACCGGAGGCGTCGATATAGGAAGCGCCGTCCTTTGTATACTTGATCATATTGTCGCCGAACATGGCAAACTTTACGAAGCTGCTGTCGCTGACGGTCTTTGATGCCTCCGCCGGTGCGGAAGTTTCCGCGGAAGCGGTATCGTCGGACGCGGTGTCATCGGAAGTTCCGGTGTCGTCCGCTGCGGTGGTCTCGTCTGTCCCGCTTGTCTCTGAATTATCAGACGCGGCACTCGTCTCCGCTGTCTGCGCGTTCTTTCCCGAATCGTCAGTGTAGCGCATGGAACGCTCCCACTGGACACTGTAGCTGGTATATTCATACTCATTCATGTACCGGTAACCAGTAAAACCCAGTGCGGCGATAAAGCAGACGGCTGCAACGGCGATGATCCGCTTTTTCTTCTTATATTTGGCAAGCCGGTCATCATCCATCGGTTCATCCGATTCGTTGTCCGGCATCTGTACGATATTCTGTCTGAGCTGCCTTTTTTTATTCTCTCTGTCCATAGATTGCATATCACTCATAAAAAATCTCCTGAAAAATGGACATATATAGGCTAGTATACACCATTTTCAGGAGATGCGCATTAAATTCTTTGTTTTTATTGCAGTTCATTTTGCGGGGCGGAATTGCCTCCGATTCGTGGATTGTTTTTCCAATATTTTCCCGGGTTTATGACATATTTTTAACAGGAAAAAATATTCAGAATTTACGGAAGAACCATCTTCTGCCCTGCCACGATATGGTCCACATTATCCAGGTGATTGAGTTCGCAGATCTCAGACAGCCGTTTCAAATTTCCATACTCTTTCCAACAAATTCCATATAATGTCTCCCCGTCACCGATTTCATAGATCCGGTAGCCTTTTGCGGACGCGGCGGCGTAATCTACGGGTTCTTTTTTCTGGTTTCCGGAGCTGCTCTGCTCACTCTCTTTTCCCATACCGACGCGGGGCTGGGTTGGAGACTCGGCGCTTGTGGACGGGACTGCCTCTTCCACGACACCAGATGCGGCAGCTGTCTCATTGCTGGCGGCTGCAGTATTTGCCGACTGACTCGCTGTTCCTGCAGTTGTATCGCTCTCTGTTTTCTGACCATCAGAACTGTCGGACAGTGACTGCGTCTGCTGACCATCTGCACTGCCTGTACTGCTATTCTGTGTCTGACTGTCCGCACCAGCTGCTTCCGTATCCGTCCCAGCTTCCGTCGCCTCCATGGTCTCCGCCGCATAGCTTTCCCCTGTCTCGCCGTTCGCCTCCGTCGGGAACACATTTCCCCGGCGCTCCTCAATAACAAAATCTGGTTCCTGGTTCAGCTTGTCCAGGTAATCGCTCCAGTTTGCCGTCCCCGCAGGCACCACGGAGGTCAGAACAGACTCCATCTGCCGCATCTTGTGATAGTTGTTGACGAGAACCACACCTCCTGCCAGCACTGCCACCGTGAGCACTCCGCAGGCTGTCCCCAGGATCCCGGACATATGTCGCCCGGCGTCCGCCTGCTCTTTCCGCACCGTCATCCGCTGGCGGAAATCCTTGATGACCTTCTCGTGGGACCCAGACTCCACCCGGCGAACGTCTTTCCGCGTCACCATGTAATCCTGCATCATCTGGTTCCGCTCATAGTAGATGCAGTGACCCTTTAACCGGTAAAATCCGTCCTCCGACGTGACATAGACCGCCTCCTCGCCTTCCAGACCATGGTTCAGGTACATGAGCTTATTTTTCCCATTAAAATACTGATTGTGTAGCTTCCAGTAATTCAGCGGACTTAACTGGCTTGACGGCGCCCCGCAGATGAACCATCCCTGGACCGTCCGTTTCGGGAATGACTCCTCGATACCCCGGTACGCCTTCTTCCAGGCATTCTCCGAGAATTCTATCTTCTCCCCGGACACTTCCACGTCCTCCATCTCGATCGCCCCGTCGATAAAGATATACGGTGTCCCGTCATAATTTTCTGTATTGCCGAGCAGAAGTCCCGCCCGTAGCGTCTGATTTCCCGCCGGGTACAGGCGCTTCAAATATGTATTTACATAATCCTCCACATACAGCCGGACCACCTGGTCCGTGTCGCCGATCTGGCGGATATTTTTCGGAAGTTTCGGAAACGGATTGTATAATTCTCCCATGCTGTCACCTCGTTCTATCTTCAGACAGCCGGCATGTCCAGACACCGGCCGCCTCTATATTTACGCGAACCACGAGACCGTGCTTCGTCGAATTCTTTCCGAAGTATAGCATGATACGTCCGCAAAACATGTCAAAACGGCGTAACCTGACCGGAAAAGTTTTCGACACGTCTCCCGATGATCCGCATTCCGAGACAGATGCTGCGGCTGATGCAGTCCGCCAGCCGCATGACCATGGACAGGCGGATGCTCTGCAGAAATAGTGGATCCCCGCTCTCCGCCCCGCCGACGATTCCGGTAATGGAGATGTCCCCCACGGCGGCAAGCTTTTTCCGCACGCCCAGCCCCGGACGAAGCGGACCTTTTTCTAATGTCACAAGTCCCACATGATCCCAGCGGCCCACAGCGGCATCCACGGCAATGATGATCGCGTCCGGATAATGTTCTTCGATCTCTTCCATCGTTCGGTCAAGATTCACCGCATGGACCGGATGTTCCAGCGTCCCGATCACCACCACATCGCCGATCTCCTCCGCCTCTAACCGCGAACCGATAAGCGGCCCCAGGCTGTCCCCCGTAGACCGGTCTGTCCCGATGCACAAAAACACCACCTGGTGTCGCCCCGACGCCCACATCTCATTCATCAAGAGAAGCAGAAGTCTCGTCGCAAATTTCTCTGCCTCAAATCCCGCTTCCGTATCATAATAAGTGATCTTCCGCCTCCCGAATCTCATGGTAAACACTCCGTTTCCTGGCTGGTTTATATGTGACATTATAGGCGGAATTCGCAGAGATTATACATGTCATTTCTGTTCTGTCTGCTCTTTGTGATTTGGCACATTCTCATGACGAGCGCGATCGCTTGCGATAATCTGCCTCTTCACGCAGGTACGCATGGCATATAATGACGCAAAAAAGAGACCAGGTACCCTTAAAATACCCAGTCTCTCGTCAAATCCCTATTTTACTTAGTAATCAAAGTGCATCATATCCGCTCTGCTGAATCCGGCTCCCCAGTTCCAGCCATGCTTTCCAAACGCTTTTACAACGTCACTGTCTCGTCCAATAGAATACGGATTTACGCCCGGCTCCCATTTATTTCCGACAAGAACGGTTGTACCATCTACATCGATCTGCGGATTTGCGTCAGGATTGATATCAATGGCAGTTCCAGAGCTATGGTTGCTTCCAAGTCCGTTGCTTCTCCAGTTATACCCGCCGACACTCTCGATCGGGAACTGTTCCGGTCCATTATAGATTTCAGTAAAGATCTCCTTTACGTCATTCGCGATGGAACTTAAGACTTGTACATGCGCTGTTCCGGCAACCTTCTGGCCATTTCTCAGTCTCCAAACCGGGATCTCCACACTGACCATCTCGGCGGATGCGGTCGCATCGCACGGATTGGCCGCGATTCGGTCGACCTGTTCTCTCACTTTTGCGATCTCATCTGGGTTGTAAGCATCCCAGTTATAATATTTTGAAGAATAGTGATAAGCTGCCTTATCTATTTCGCTTAAGTAATCAGCTTTCAAATACCAATCTGGATCATAATTATAGCCATAATTCCAGTAACTGGAATTATTCGAATTGCTATTACTGTTGGAGCTGCTGCTGTTTCCAGAAGTTCCAGAGCTGCTGTTCTTCGTCTCTCCGCCGGCTTTCTGCTTTACCTCACCGCCAACGACCCAGGCACCGATTCTGTTTACCTGGTATCCATCCGGTGTCGTCGTATTTCTCAGAACATAGCCGTTCTGATCAAAATAGAAGCTCTCCGCCATTCCGTCGTTGTCCGTATCGATCCATGCCCATCTTCCCTTCGGATAGGAACCGTCATCAAACTGGTACCACATTCCGTTCGCGTCAGATTTCCATGTTCCGGCAAATGCAGAAAACGGCATTGCCATGCAGAGTGCCGCGGCAGCAACCGCGATCTTCATTCCATACTTTCTCATCTTTTTGTCTTTCCTCCCCAGGCAGCTCCTTACTTCGCTGTCTCTTTCTGACTCTTATAAACAGAGATTGCATCACTGATATTGGATGCCGCTCCGCTTCTCACGATATCCGCAAGTGCCGCAAGCTTCTCCGCAGTCATATAACTTTTTCCTATATAAACCTCGTAGTTATCCGTAACGAACATCGCCTTCTCTTTCGCCGCCGTCCGTGTATTGCGGAGTTTTTCCGACAGATCTGAAAAGGCATTTTCCATCCGGTCGATCTCTTCTTTATTGTTCGCGGTAATCTCATCAGAGATGATCGTCCGTGTCACGGTATCGAAGGTCGTGAGCGCTTCTTTTTTCTTCCGGTTGATCTCAGCCACATCCTGGTCGAGCTGGGCGATCTCATCGTCGAACTTCTGAAGGTTGTAGATCGTCTCATTTTTATCCCGGCGGATCGTCTTTGCGATCACCTTCATCTCTTTTTTATTCGCGCGGATCTTTGCGCGAATACCAAGTCCCTCTTTCAACACGTCCATGTAGCGCACCTTGGTCATATTTCCCACCATCACATAGATTCCGCCGAAGATCAGGATCGCCGCCACATAAATTCCAACGAGATACATGGTCTGCCTCTCCGGGATCAGAAAATACGCGCCGCACGGAATCGCGAGGAAATAGATCAGGATCGTCACGAGAAGTGCCAGAAAATCCTTAAATGTCCTCGTAAAATAGAGTGCGTAGTAGTAGTTTCCCCGACAGAATCCCGGAACATGGTTTGCCTTAAATAAGGTCTTCATCTGGTCCGCAAGTTCTTTTTTTTCCCGCACAAGTCCCCGGGTGTCCTCCTCGATCCGTTCCTTGACGCCCTGGTTTTTCGCCTTTTCCCGCTTTGCCTTTACTTTTTTCAGCCTCTCCTGGGCCTTTCCGAGCTCCGCGTCATAGCTTTTTGTGATTTCCTCTTTCCGCTGCTTCACCGTCTGGCTGATGGTTTCTGTAACAGAACGCTGTTTTCCCTTGAGGGAACTCTCTAACTTTTTCTCATCCGCTTCGAGCTGTTCCACCTCTGTATTCAGAGCTTCCAGTTCCTGTACTGCCTGTCCTGCGCTGGCAAAAAAGGCAGCATAATCCGTAATTGGCTGTCCCATCTTTTGTCCTCCTGGCTTTGGTTCAAGTATGTCATCAAAATGTCCATATAGATATAGATTACTACAATTTTTCTGACGATACAAGGCATTTTCACTAAAAAGAACCGGGGCAGGTCCAGATCAATCGATCTTCCAGGCCTGCTCCAGTTCTTTTATTGAATCAAAAATATATGTGGGCGGATATGTACGAAGAAGGGCGTCATCTTTTTTCGCTTCCCCGGTCAGCACCAGGGCAGTCTCGACGCCTGCCGCATTTCCGCAGGCAATGTCGGTATAGAGCCGGTCTCCTACCACAAGACTCTCCTCTCTGGCAAAAGAGTTCTCGCGGATCGCGATCTCTACCATGTCAACAGATGGTTTTCCAATATAATGTGGAGTCCGCCCGGTGGCATGCTCTAACATCTGACAGATCGAACCGCAGTCGGGAACATATCCAAACGGCATCGGGCAGACAAGATCAGGATTTGTGGCCAGATAAGTGACTTCTCGTGTCTGGAGGACTCTGCAGGTGTCAGCCAGCTTCTGATACGTCAGTTCATCGTCATAAGCCACCAGAACGAAGGCGATATCCGGCGCATCTGGGTCAGTAGTAACATGGATACCTTGATCTTCCAGCTCCCGGATCAATGAACTGGTGCCAAGAACATAAATAGGTTTTCCGTCTGTATATTCCACAAGCCAGCGCGCGGTCGCAGTAGAGGCGGTTACGAAATTCCGCTGATCGGTAGGCACGCCCATCTGGCGGAATTTTTCTATATAATCCCCAATACTTTTTGTGGAATTATTCGTAATAAAAACAAACTGTCCCCCATGATTCTGGATCTCTGAAAAGAAATCCGCGGCGCCCGGCAGCAGAGTATCTCCGAGCGCTACGGTGCCGTCAATATCAAACAGGAAAAGCTTTTTTCTGGAAAGCATGATCTTCCTTACCTCCCGATCTGATCCAGAATCCACGCAATATCTTCCCGGATTCCTGCCTCATCATCGGCTACATTCGGGCTGTATTCCAGAACCAGATCAGCATCCGGCGTCAGTCTTCGGTAATCTGCCAGAAACTGCGGGAAATCTAATGTTCCACGAAAGATCCGCTGATGACTGTCATGGACGCCGTCATTGTTGTGGAGATGATACGCCACGATCTGGTCTTTCAGCGCCTCCATGACCTGACACAGATTCCAGCCGTTTGCATATGCATGGCCAATATCGATCAGCACCGGATACTGTTCTTCCCTGCAAAGCCGGATAAACTCATCCTGGTCAAAAAGCATGTTCTGGCGATCCTTGACTCCGGCATTTTCCACCACCACCGGAATCTCATGCGCCTGAAACATCGCTTCGATCTCCCTGTAGTTTTTCCGTGAGATCCGGATCATTTCTTCTCTGCGCGCTTCAATGACCGGGATGTTGTTGTGATGAAAGACTAGGTACTTGCTATGAAGGCGCACGCAGTACGGCAGTGTCTTTCGGATCAGATCCATGGAGCGTTCATATTCTCGCGTTCCCGGCGCTGCACTGTGCTCTGTCTCATAATAAGGTCCATGAAAGCTGACCGGGATCTTTTCAAACTCCGGCTCACACTGAGTCAGCTCATTTTCATAGCAGTCTGCGTCAAACAGCGGGAATACTTCCACTCCAGTCCGTCCGCGGAACGCGTTTAAATGCGGGATCACTCTGGCAAGCTGGCCTGGTATGTACATATTGGTACTGATCAAAAGATTCATGTTGTTTCTCCTCCTGTTGTCTGTTTATTGCACTGCTTTTTCTACTGGCATGGAAAAATCCAGGGACGCATTCATCCACTGAACCTCTTCCGGATATCCAAGGGATTTTTCACTTTCGCCATCAAACAGATGAAGTTTGTTAAAATCAACGCTGATAAAGATTTTTTCACCTGGGTGCGGAACAGCTTCATTGCAGATCGCGATCAGCTCGTTTTCGTCTCCTTCGACGCTGATATAAACACCATAGCGGTTTCCATAATCTTCCACATATTTTACGGTTCCACAGATTGAATTCTCACTTGGACTGTAACTTAACACAACGTGCTCCGGACGGATTCCGGCACAGTATTTTCCAGACGGGCAGGCATCGGCGATCCTGCTCCACATCGGCGGCAGATCTACGACCTGGTCCCCAATCGAAAGTTTTCCGTTTTCATACTGGCAGGAAACAATGTTCATGGATGGGGACCCGATAAACTTCGCACAGAAAATACTTGCCGGCATATTGTATACATGGCTTGGCGTATCCAGCATCTCCATATTTCCGTGATACATGATGGCAACACGCTGGCCCACCGTCATCGCCTCGATCTGGTCATGTGTGACGTAGACCATGGTCGGATGATACATTTCATGGATCTTTACCAGTTCCTTGCGGGCACGCAGGCGAAGCTGGGCGTCCAGGTTGGAAAGCGGCTCATCTAAAAGAAAGTAATCAGACCGTTTGACCACTGCGCGGGCCAGTGCAACACGCTGGCGCTGTCCGCCGGAAAGGTCTTTCGGCTTACGGTCTTCCAGTCCCTTTAACTGCAGCATTTCCAGAACCTCTTCCAGACGGCGGTCGATCTCCGCCGCGTCCATCTTATGGGCTTTCAAACCATAGATGATATTCGCCTTTACAGTCATATGCGGAAAAAGGGCATAGTTCTGGAACACCATAGAGACACCGCGGTCTCCGCATGGAACATTGTTTACCATCTGTCCCCGCATGTGAAGGGAACCGGAAGTTACATCTTCCAGACCGGCGATCATTCGCAGCGTCGTAGATTTTCCACAGCCGGACGGTCCCAACAAAATCAGGCGCTCGCCTTCCTTGATTTCCATATTCAGATCATTTACGATCACATTTTTACCATAAGCTTTTACAACATGTTCAAAAACGATATTATTCATAATCTTCCTCCTGAGAGATCAGCCTTTCACGCCGGATGCGGCAAAGGTGTTGATGATGTAGCGCTGGAAGATCAGGTACAGAGCCAGCGGGATGATCATAGTGATGACGGATACGGCCATCGCGATCGTGAATTCAGTTCCACCCTCGGCACTGATATACATCTGGAGTGCCAGGGAGAGCGTATAGTTTTCTTTGCTCTTTAAGATAAGTACCGGCCATACATACTCATTCCAGGAGTTGATAAAGAAGATGATTCCTGTTGTGAGAATAGACGGGCGCACTAACGGCAGGACAATGTCCCGCATGATCTTGAAATTGCCGATTCCTTCCATTCTGGCCGCCTCAATCAAGGCCTTCGGGATGCCGCGCATCGCCTGGCGCAGCAGGAAGATTCCCAGCACATCTGCAAACTGCGGCAGAGCAACGCCCCAGATGCAGTCTCTCAGTCCGATTTTTGAGATCATCAGGTAGTTCGGGATCATGGTTACAGTAAATGGAATGAACATGGTGCTCAGCATGATGAAGTAAAAAAACTGCTTTCCCTTGTAATCAAAATAGACAAAGGAGTACGCGGCAAACATGCTCGTGATCGTCTTAAAAGTCGTAACGGATGCCGCGATGAGAAATGTGTTTAAGGTGATCTGCACAAACGGCAGCTTTTCAAATACATGCCGGTAGTTTTCCAGTGTCGGGTGAGACGGAATGATCTCAAAAATAGTGTTAAACGCGTCCTGCAGCGTCTTGAACGAGTTGGACAGCGCGAACACGATCGGAGCCAGCATAAGGAAGACCACAACAGCCAGGATCACATGCCAGATGATCTCGGAATGGTTTTTAGTTTTCATAGTAGACTCCCTTCTCCACAAATTTAAATTCCAAAAGCAGCAGTACGATAAACAGCAGCATGGTCAGAATAGAAATAGCTGATGATGTGCCTGTTCGATACAGCGTGAATGCCTCATGGTAAGAGGCGTAGATCAGGTTGGAGCTGGCGTAGTTCGGTCCGCCCTGTGTAATGACTTTGATCGGGGTGAACACATACTGAAGTCCCTGAACGATCGTGGTGATAAAAACATAGATTCCTGTAGCAGAACTCATAGGCACGATAATATCGAGGAAGATCTTCCACATCGGCACCTGATCCAGTCTGGCCGCCTCAATGACTTCCTGCGATACACCGGACACGCCAGCTAAAATATTGATGAAATTATATCCAAAGGTCTTCCATGTGGTAATGATGCAGAGCACAGCGATGACCCAGCCATCAGTCTTGGACCAGAACGGCATCTGAATTCCAAATTTTCCAAGAATAATAGCCACCGGTCCGGAGATCGGATTTAAGATCCAGGTATAAAGGATGGAGCCGACTACCAGGGAAATGACACTTGGAAGGAAAAATACTGCCTTATAAAATCCTTTTCCGTGACGGATCACTGCGGAAAGAATGAAAGAAAGAACATACGGCAGAACGAAGTTGAATGCCAGCAGAACCAGGATGTAGGCCAATGTATTTCCTAGGATCTTAAACGTATTCGGGTCCTGGAAGACCGCGATGTAATTGTTCAGACCGACAAATTTCTTCACCGGCTTTACCATGTTCCACTCAAAAAAGCTTAAGTAAAATGTGTAGAGAAGTGGGTAAAACATAAAGACCGCGAACACGGCCAGCGACGGGATCAAAAACAGATATCCCAGAATCGTTTGCTTTTTCGTATCTTTGTTCAAATTAGTACCTCCATAAATTCAGGAGACCGGTATCTTCCCGGATGAACAGCGGGAAAATACCGGTCTGCATCTAGAATGAATGCTTACTGTGCGTCTAAGAGTGCGTTGATGGCATCCTGCGTGGAGGTCATGCCTTCTTCAGCGCTTACCTGTCCGCCGAAGATCTGGTCTCTCATGTCTAAGAGCATCTGCTCAGCCTGAAGACCTGCATCGCCCGGGAAGGAAGTCCAGGAAACCACACCATCCATCTGGTCGATGGCAGCTTTCATCATCTCGTTTTCAGCGAGGAAAGATTTCAGTCCGTTCTCAGCATCTGCAACATCTTTTCTCGGAGGTACATAACCGGTACCGATGGTCCAGGCAGCCATGGATTCTACGCTGTACAGGTATTTTTCAAATTCCCATGCGGCAGCTTTCTGCTCGTCGTCCTGCGCGGTGATTGCTAAGAAGCATCCGCCTGCCGGGACTTTTCTCTGGTTGCTGCCCCAGGTCGGGGATTTTACGGTTGCTACATCGAACTGTGCGCTCTTCTGAACGGATGCACGGCGGGCAATGGTGGTGTACAGCATTGCGCAGTTTCCATCGATAAAGCTCTGGCAGCCCTCATCCCATGAAACATGGAGAGCCGCTCCATCTTTGATTAGGTCCGCAACCATCTGCATGGCCTGAATGCCTTCCGGACTTGCGAAGCTTGCCTGTGTCTTTCCGTCAGCGGTCTTTGTCAGCATGGAAGTGTTGTTGCTTTCGATCAGTCCCTGCTGTGCCCAGAAATCAGCCGGTTCCTGGATGTAGAAGCCGTACTTTCCAGTCTTTTCCTGAACCGTTCTTGCAAAGGTGTCAACTTCTTCCCATGTCTTTGGTCCCTCTTCGGAAAGTCCTGCTTCTTTTAACAGATCGCGGTTGATGTAGAGGACCGGGGTACTTAAGGAATACGGAATGCCGACCTGTTCTCCATCACTGTTGACTGCAAGGTCCAGAATGTTCGGCAGGAAGTTGTCAGTCAGGAATGTCTTGTCCTCGGAATCATACTGGTCGATAATATCCTGCGGAGCGGTGTATGCGAAGTTGTTGGAAAAGTAATCCAGGAATGCCCAGCCGATCTGAACAAGCGCCGGGGTATTTCCGGTCGCGGCTTCCGCCTGAAGGTTCTGCATCAGTCCTTTGTACATATCCGGATTGTATTTTGCAACGACTTCGATGTGGTCATTATTTTCATTGAAATTCTTTACCAGCTCATCTACGGTAAGTCCGCCCTGGTTCTCAGCGTTGCAGTGCCAGTATTCGATCACTGTTTTTCCGCCATCCGCGGAAGCTGTATTTTCTGCAGTAGTGGATGCTTCTGATGATGCAGCACCTGTTGTTGCGGCTGTCTGGTTGGAAGATGAGCATCCTGTCATGGTGAGCATAGCGCCTGCCATGATGAACGCGGCAAGACATTTCAAATTTTTCTTCATGATTTGTTTTCTCCTAGTGTTTTTGTTTGATAATTCTCTGTGTGCTGTACAGTTTCAAATTATAGCGCTGTAAAATTCCGACATCTATCATATGGGCGTAAATGATTGTAAAATCAAAGCAAATTGTATGAAAAAAATTCAACTTCAAAAATATGCCCATTTACTGGTGTTTCCGTGTATAATAGGGAAAGAAAAACCGAACGGAATCGTGAATTTTTTCATTTGCACGATTATTTTAAGACAAAACGGAGGACTCTTTTATGTTTCGGATCTGGGGAAAAATATGGAAAGACAACCACCTCATAAAAGATATGGTTTCCTGTAATAACGACTATTCCATGTCAAGAACTGCCATGGTATTTCAGGCGTTAGATGAGATCTGCCATGAGTTTGATCTAAGCCAGCCGATCTGGCTCGACTCAAATATCCGCGATTTTCAGCTACACGATAAGACGCGATTTACGAAGGACAGTTTTATTGAGTCTATTGATTTTGATTATCTGGAATTTCAGGTGATTGAAGAATAAAAAATCAGCCCGGCATTTCGTTGATGCCAGGCTGGTTTTTATTTTAAAATTATAATCTCTTGAGAAGTGCCTCTCTTGCCTCCTCATAACCCGGTTTTCCGAGCAGAGCGAACATGTTCTTCTTGTAACTCTCAACACCCGGCTGGTTGAACGGGTTAACACCGAGAATGTAGCCGCTGACGCCGCATGCGAACTCAAAGAAGTAGAACAGCTGACCAAGGCTGTAAGCGTCCTGGGCCGGGATCTTTACCATAAGGTTCGGCACGCTGCCGTCTGTATGCGCGAGGATCGTTCCGTTCATGGCACTCTTGTTTACAAAATCAACGGTCTTTCCTGCCAGATAGTTCATGCCGTCTGTGTCGACATCCTCTTTCTGAAGGACGATCTCCGCCGGAGATTCTTCCACGTTCAGAACTGTCTCGAACATGATACGTGCGCCGTCCTGGATGAACTGGCCCATGGAGTGAAGGTCTGTTGTAAGGTCAACAGCTGCCGGGAAAATACCTCTCTGGTCTTTTCCTTCGCTCTCGCCGAAGAGCTGTTTCCACCACTCAGATACATAATGAAGGCTCGGCTCGTAGTTTGCTACGATCTCAACCTGTTTTCCTTTTCTTAACAGGATGTTGCGGACTGCGGCATATAAAAGTGCCGGGTTCTTCTCATACTCTGTCTCAAGAGCGACCTTTCTTGCGTCTGCAGCACCTGTCATCAGGGCGTCGATATCAGCGCCGCTGACTGCGATCGGTAAAAGACCTACGGCTGTGAGCACGGAGAAACGTCCTCCAACGTCATCCGGAACAACGAAGCTCTCGTATCCCTCTTCGTTTGCCAGATTCTTTAAAGCTCCCTTTGCCTTGTCTGTGGTCGCGTAGATTCTCTTGTTGGCCTCTTCCTTGCCATACTTCTTGATCAGCATTTCCTTGAATACACGGAACGCGATCGCCGGTTCTGTCGTTGTACCGGACTTGGATATAATATTAATGGAGAAATCTTTTCCTTCCAGTACATCCTGAAGATCATGGATGTATTTGCTGCTGATGCTGTTTCCTACGAAATAGATCTCCGGAGTTTTTCTCTTTCCCTTCGGCAGCACATTGTAGAAGCTGTGGGATAAAAACTCGATTGCAGCGCGGGCGCCGAGGTAAGATCCGCCGATACCGATCACAAGAAGTACATCGGAATCTCCCTGAATCTTCTCTGCCGCTTTCTTGATTCTTGCAAACTCATCTTTATCATAATCAACCGGGAGGTCGATCCATCCAAGATAGTCATTGCCTGCACCGGATTTTGCTGTCAGGACATCTTTCGCGCTCATAACGGTGCTCTTCATGTTCTTCATTTCCTCTTCGCTGATAAATCCGGCTGTCTTGGAATAATCAAATACGATTTCTTTACCCATAACCCTATCTCCTTTTCTTGTGTGAGATTCACAATCTCTGTCCGTTATTATACCACTTCGTGAAACCCTTGACAATGGACGGAAACAATTTTATCGGCACTGCATCCTCACTCTCCCTCCACACTGCTCTCCGTGTTTTAAGCACTGCGGCTGCACTTCTGATTTTACGATTCATTTGCCTGTCTGTTTCACCGTCTGCCTTTTATTCTTAAAATATGGACCACCTTACTGAATTTTATATTCCACCACTCTGCAGCGTATTAAATAATGTTTTCAGCATGTCCAGCTCCGCCGGTGAAATCGAATTCCGTATCAGATCCAGCCTGTCCGAATTCTTTAACATCTCGCCAGGCTGTTCCCGGCTTGCGGCGATCTGTTTCAGGCTTTCGCTCAGATGGTTAATGCTCCGGGCAAGTTTCGTCTCGCTTGTCGGGACTTTTCCGCCCGATCCTGGACCTGCCTGTCCGATATCCCGGACATTTTGACTTGTGCTTCTATTATAATCGGCCTTTCCCGCCGTTTTTTTCGATGAACTGCCCGCGCTATTTCCATTTACAGCCTGACCGTCCTCATTTTCCTGGAACGCCGGCGCTTTTCCATCCAGCCGCGACAGCCTCCCGGTCTCCCTGGATCTGGCGAGACTCCCACTTTCCATGCGTCCCGCTTCATCGCCTCCGCTTGAGACCTGCGCGTCCTTCTTTCTCCTGAGGACAGAAAAACGGCTGCTGCCCTTTTCTTTTCTCGCGCTCTCCTGGTTTCTCCCATATCCAACACTATTGCTGCCTGAGAAATCTACAATATCGGAAGAACCCGCTGCTTTTTTCCGTTCCTGTCCGATATAGGCGCTGTTATCCACACTTTTATAAAAATGCGGGGAGTTTTCCACATAATCGACTAAATAATCCGCAAGCTGTTTCCGTTTTGTCCCGGCACCGACCCCGTTGTCCACAAACGCGAGGAACAGTCCGCTAAAAACACCCGCCGCGCCATAGAGCACAATATAGTAGTTATCGCACCGATACCAATAAGCGCCGAACGCCGCCGCGCCCCCTGCCATAAAGCATAGGATCATCGCCTGCACCGACAGGTTGTCCCACCCGTCGAGACTCACATGCAGGAAGCGGAATCCGTAGAGCTGTTTTTCTATGTACGCGTTCACATTTCGGATCCCGTGGTTAATAAGGAACACATTTTCCATTCGCTGTTTCAGCGCCTTCAGATTTTTATCTTTCGTGAGAGCCATGTTTCCGGTTTCTTTGATCAATCTTTTGTAGAGGCTGCCTGTTACGAGTTTGCTGAGTGTCCCGAGCGCACAGATCGCCGCCAGAACATAGAGCATTCTCCCTGTCTGTAAAAATTCCAGCATAATCAGTTCCCCTTTCTTCGTCCAGATCATTCCAGATGATGCCACTAATTATAGCGGGCTAGAATGTTTTTGAGAAGGTTGAGAACGGAAGAATCGTTCGTCAAATGGGGACAAAAATTGCAGTTTAAGGTAATAGTATGCCTTAATCTGTTCTTCTGCATAGAAAAAAATTGCAGGCCGCTAATTTGTCGGCACTGCAATTTTTAGTATTTGTTAAATCCTCTTTACAAGCGCAAGCATAAGGTTCACAGAATGCTCAACCGCCTTTGCCTCGAACTCGCCGTAATCCATATGAGCGCTGTCATCTGCCTTGTCGGAGATTGCGCGAACGATCAGGTACGGAACTTTATTTAAGTATGCCGCCTGAGCAACTGCTGCGCCTTCCATCTCTGTGCAGTACGCATCAAAGGTGTCATGGATCCAGTTCTTCTTTTCCTTGCTGTCGATAAACTGGT
>CAVIYT010000108.1:0-19049 GCA_963646925.1 Paludibacteraceae bacterium | reverse complement strand
CCTAAGCTTTCTTACGGTCAGCGCAGCAAGTGCGCAGACCTACTGAACAGTTACTATTTTTCTTGTAATTGTATTATAGCATACCGCATAGGACAAATGTGGGACAAAAAAAGAGGATCTTGAAAAATTCAAAATTCCTCTTTTCCTGTACTACGGTTCATGTCATCTTCACGATTCCGTTTGTTTGTTATTTTTCATCTGCCAGCGACAGCCGTACCAGCGCCCGTTTCAAAGCGGTCTCCGCACGGTCGATATCGGTCTGGGGATTTCTTTCCGCCAGACGTCTTTCCGCACGGACCCTGGCTTCGTTGGCTCTCCTGCCGTCGATGTTTTCCGGCCACTCGCAGGCTTCCGCGAGGATCGTCACCTTCTCCGGAAGTATCTCAAGAAAACCGGAAAGCAGAGCCGCCTTTTTCACGCCGTCTGCCCCGTGGATCTTAAGAACACCCGGCGCAACCGCAACGACCATCGGGATATGCTTCGGATAGATTCCGGCTTCCCCGTCTGCTGTGTTGAGCTCCACCATCGAAACCTCTCCGTCGAAAAACGCCTCATCCGGCGTAACGATCTGAAGTCTCATCATTTCCGCCATGTCCACACCCCCTATTTCACGCGGGCGAGAGCATCATCAATATTTCCTGCGTTAAGGAACAGATTCTCCGGAATATCGTCGTGTTTGCCCTCGAGAATCTCCTTAAAGCCCTGAATCGTCTCGGAAAGTGGGACATATTTTCCTTCCAGACCGGTAAACTGTCCTGCAACGAAGAACGGCTGGGATAAGAATCTCTGGATCTTTCTGGCGCGGGATACGGTGAGCTTATCTTCCTCGGAAAGCTCATCCATACCGAGCATTGCGATGATATCCTGAAGTTCCTTATATCTCTGCAGAACTTCCTGTACGCCGCGGGCAACCTTATAATGTTCCTCACCGACGATACGCGGATCAAGAATACGGGATGTAGACTCAAGCGGGTCTACTGCCGGGTAAATACCAAGCTCTACGATGGAACGGCTGAGTACGGTCGTCGCATCCAGATGTGTGAAGGTATTTGCCGGAGCCGGGTCTGTCAAGTCATCCGCCGGAACGTATACGGCCTGTACGGATGTGATGGAACCGTTCTTTGTGGAGGTGATTCTCTCCTGAAGAGCGCCCATCTCCGTCTGTAAGGTCGGCTGGTAACCTACGGCTGACGGCATACGTCCAAGTAACGCCGATACCTCGGAACCCGCCTGGCTGAAACGGAAGATGTTGTCGATGAATAACAGGACATCTTTTCCGCCCTCATCACGGAAGTACTCCGCCATGGTAAGTCCGGTAAGTCCCACACGCATACGGGATCCCGGCGGCTCGTTCATCTGACCGAACACCATGGTGGTCTTATTGATAACGCCTGAATCAGACATCTCATAGTAAAGGTCATTTCCCTCACGGGTACGCTCACCAACGCCTGTAAATACGGAATATCCGCCGTGCTCTGTGGCGATATTTCGGATCAGCTCCTGGATCAGGACCGTCTTGCCTACGCCTGCACCGCCGAACAGACCGATCTTTCCGCCTTTCTGGTACGGGCAGAGGAGGTCAACAACCTTGATACCTGTCTCCAGGATCTCGGTCTCTGTGGACTGTTCCTCAAAGCTCGGGGCTTTGCGGTGGATCGGGAGCTTTTTCTCCGTCTTCGGAGCTTCTTTATTGTCGATCGGCTGTCCCAGAACATTGAAGATTCTTCCAAGTGTCTGTTCACCGACCGGCACCATAATCGGTCCGCCGGTCGCTACGGCCTCCATGCCGCGGACAAGACCGTCTGTGGGACCGAGAGCGATGCATCTTACCGTATCGTCACCGAGATGCTGGGCAACCTCTACCGTGAGGATTCCGCCATCCTTTGTGGTGATCTCAATGGCGTCATTGATCTCAGGCAGCCCGCCCTGGGGAAATTTGATATCCAGAACGGCACTGATGACCTGAGTAATTTTACCAATGTTTTTCTCTGCCATCTCACTTCTCCTTGTCTTAATCGTAACTGCCCGGCCGCCTGCGCCGCGTTGACCGGCGTATACAGCTCCGCCAGGAAGTTACTCATATTTCTAACTAACCATCGATGGCATTCGCGCCCGCGATGATCTCTGTCAACTCCTGCGTGATGGATCCCTGACGCGCGCGGTTGTACTGCAGCGACAGTTTTCCTATCATCTCTTCCGCGTTGTTCGTCGCCGAATCCATCGCGGTCATCCTCGCGCCGTTCTCACTGGCCACGGCCTCTAAGAATGCCCCGTAGATCAGGCTGCTCACATACTTCGGAATGATCGCGTCCAGAACTTCGTCCTCGTCCGGCTCGTAGTTCATAACCAGAAGATCAGGCTTTTCCTCTTTTACTTCTCCCTTCGGTCCCGCTGCCGCAAGATCCACCGGAAGAAGCTTTAAGAAGGTCGGGATCTGGCTCACGGTATTCTTAAATGCCGTATATGCCAGATAGATCTCGCCGATCTCATTCTTCTCAAACATCGCCAGAAGCTCTTTCGAGATCTGCTGCGCGTCGGAATAGAGCGGCTCGTCGATCACATCGGAATAATCCGTCTTGATCTCATAACCTTTTCTTGCGAGTCCGTCACGCCCTTTCCGTCCGATTGCGAAGATAAGAGCATCCTCTTTCGGAATCCCGCTCTCCGTCACAAGACGGATGATGTTTGAGTTGTATCCGCCGGCAAGTCCGCGGTTCGAGGAAACGACGATGACCGCCTTTTTCTTCGAATCTCCGGCCTTTAAATACCGGTGCTGGATCCCGGTAGATTTCTTTAACATCTCCTGGATCGTCTGATACATCAGGTTGAAATACAGTCTGGAGTTTTCTGCCTTCGTCCTGGATTTCTGGAGTTTTACAGTGGCAACAAGTTTCATGGCTTTGGTAATCTGCTCGGTACTCTCAATACTGGATTTCCTTCGTTTAATATCTCTCATGGTTGCCATGATACATCACCTGCCTTATCTTGCTGCCTTGCACTCATCAATGGCTTTTTTCAGCAATTCTTCTGTCTCCGGTGTCATCTGCTTTGCCTCGCGGATGCTTGCCGGGATCTCCGGATACTTTGTATCGATAAATTTAAACAGCTCTTTCTCAAAGTCAAGAACCTGGTTTGTCGGAATATCGAGAAGATATTTCTTTGTCGCCGCGTAGATGATGATGACCTGGTACTCGACCGGCATCGGCTGGTACTGCGGCTGCTTCAAGACTTCGCGGATGCGTTCGCCCTGGGCGAGCTGTTCCTTTGTGCTCGCGTCAAGCTCGGAACCGAACTGGGCGAAGGAAGCAAGCTCACGGTACTGGGCAAGCTCCACACGGATCGGGGCAGCGATCTTCTTCATCGCCTTGATCTGTGCCGCACCGCCAACCCGGGATACAGAAAGACCCGCGTTGATCGCCGGACGGAAACCAGAGTTGAACATCTCAGTCTCCAGATAGATCTGTCCGTCTGTGATGGAGATAACGTTCGTCGGAATATATGCCGATACGTCGCCCGCCTGGGTCTCGATGATCGGGAGCGCGGTAAGGGAACCGCCGCCAAGATCATCGGAAAGTCTGGAGGCACGCTCCAGTAATCTTGAATGCAGGTAGAAAACGTCGCCCGGATATGCCTCACGTCCCGGAGGTCTCTTAAGAAGTAAGGACAGGGTACGGTAAGCCGCGGCATGTTTACTTAAGTCATCATAAACAACTAATACGTCCTCGCCGTTTTCCATCCACTCTTCGCCGATCGCGCAACCGGAATACGGGGCAATATACTGTAACGGGGCAAGGTCGGAAGCTGTGGATACGACGAGTGTCGTGTAATCCATCGCGCCGAACTCCTCAAGAGTTTTCACGATTGTCGCAACTGTTGATGCTTTCTGTCCAATTGCAACATAAATGCAGTGTACTCCCTGTCCCTTCTGGTTGATAATTGTATCGATGGCGATCGCCGTCTTACCTGTCTGACGGTCACCGATAATAAGCTCACGCTGTCCGCGTCCGATCGGAACCATGGCATCGATGGCCTTGATACCGGTCTGAAGCGGGGTATCTACGGATTTTCTCTCGATTACACCGTGGGCAACTCTCTCGATCTTTCTGAATTTATCCGTAAGGATCGGACCTTTTCCATCGATCGGCTGTCCTAAGGCATTCACGACACGTCCTGTCAGGGCATCGCCCACAGGAACCTCAACGACACGTCCTGTCGTCTTTACGGTGTCGCCCTCGCTGATACTTGAGGAATCGCCGAGCAGAACCGCGCCCACGTTGTCCTCCTCAAGGTTTAACACCATGCCGTAAACCTCTCCCGGAAATTCCAGAAGTTCTCCCTGCATGGCGTTCTCAAGACCGTGGATTCGCGTAATGCCGTCCGCTACCTGGATGACAGTACCCACGTCAGAGACTTCCAGCTTCGTCGAATATCTTTCGATCTGCTCTTTGATGACCGAGCTGATCTCTTCTGGTTTTAAATTCATTTGAGGTCTGCACCTTCTTTCTTTTCCAATTACATCACGTCTTTATCTGCTTTTCCCCAGCCGCCAGAAACATTCCGGCTTCCAGACCGCAGATCCGCCAGGCTTACGCCAGCTGCAGCTTTATCAGATCTCTCCGGATCTCTCCGAGTCTTGTCTTAATGCTGCTGTCCACCACGCGGTCACCGATCCGGATCACGAGTCCGCCGAGGATCGCCGGATCAACATTGTAGGTGACTTCCAGGCTCACAAAAGACGTGGTCTCCAGTATCTTCGCCTCCGTGCGGGCTTTCTGCTCCGCGGAGAGCTCCACCGCGCTTGTGACGGTTACGATACCGATCTTTTTATATTCCTTTACACGATTCACAAAATAGTCGAGGATCTTCGGGAGTTCTTTCTGCCGTCCCTTTTCGATCACGGTCTCAAGAAATCCCATGAGGTCATCGGAAACTCTTCCTTTAAAGATATTTTCCATGACCTTCAACTTCTCTTCTTTTATGATCTGCGGATGGTTCAAAAATTGTACAAAGTCTGCATTTTCCATGAGGATCGTCTGCAGGGACTTTACTTCCTCATATACGGGCGACAGCATGTCCCGCTCCATGGCAGCTTCAAACAGCGCGTCGCCGTAGACCTTTGACACTAGCTTTGCCATGTGCTCTCACCCATTTCCTTTAAAGTATCCTCGATCAGGGAATCCTGGATCTTCACATCCATGGAAGCGGCAACCGCTTTCTCTGCCATCAGGGACGCAATGGAAACGATCTCCGTCTTCATGTCCTCAAGCGCTTTCTTCTTCTCAAGCTCGATCTCCCGGTTTGCCCGGTCAACGATGCGGTTTGCTTCCTCTCTCGCTTCCGCTAAGATGTCAGCTTCCTGCTTTTTCGCTTTCTTTCTCGCTGCGTCGAGAATTTCCTGCGCCTCTTTGTCGATGGACTTTATTTTTTCCTCATACTCTGCTTTCAGCGCGAGTGCGTCTTCGCGGCTCGTCTTCGCCGTTTCCAGATCTCCCGCGATCCGCTTTCTCCTCTTTTCCAGCACATCACGCGCCGGATTGAAAAGGAAATACGACATAGCAAAGAACAGGATAAAAATATTGATTCCCGTGATCACAATATCGTTGATCCATTGAGGGTCAAAATTTATTAACCGTTCCAAGGTCTCATCTCGCCTCCTTTACAAACTTCCGCACACAGCCGGAAGTTTTTTCCTGTTCCCATATCCGGATCAACCGAACGGCTTAACGAACATAAGGATAATGGCAACAACAAGACCATAAAGACCGGTCGTCTCGGCAACGGCCTGTCCAAGAAGCATGGTCGATGTAATATCAGATTTCGCGCCCGGGTTGCGTCCGACCGCGGATGCGCCGAAGCCAGCGGCGATACCCTGTCCAACACCAGGTCCGATACCGGCGATCATTGCGATACCGGCGCCGATTGCTGAGCAAGCATGGATCAAATCCTGTCCTGTAATATTCATAGATAAAACCTCCTGTAAAATAATTTCATAACTGTCGATTCACAGCTACGGGCAAAATCTATTCCGACTGGCTGCGCCGATGGGACTTTGCCTTAATTGTTCCGCTCTGCAGTCCTACAGCTTATCATTTACATAAACCATAGTCAGCATGCAGAATACGTATGTCTGGATGCATCCGGAAAACAGATCGCAGTACACATGAAGCGCGGCCGGAATACCGATTTTTAATAAGATCGGCATCATTCCGTACCAGAGACCCATAATGATAACTCCGGACAGCATGTTTGCGAACAGACGAAGGGAAATGGAGATCGGATTCGCGAATTCACCGATCAGGTTGATCGGGAACAGCACCGGGAGAGGTTGAAACAGTCCCGTAAAGTGTCCGACGCCGTGATTTTTGATTCCCTGGTACTGTACGATCGCAAACGTGACCAGACCAAGAAGGAACGTAACGCCAAAGTCGGCAGTAACCGTTCTCAGGCCGAACAGACCGCTCAGGTTGCAGAACAGAATGAACAGAAAGATCGTTCCGATATAGTTCGCAAACCGGTTCGCTGAACTGCCAAGAATCCCCGTGGTCATATCCTCCAGCATTTCCATACCGAACTCTATGATGTTCTGGAATGTTCCGGGTACGTCCGTCGCGTGTTTTAACGCGCGGTTCGCGGCTATCACCAGAATCAGCAGGACCATCGTCACGATCGTCATTCCGACCGTTGTTGTTGTCAGCCAGAGCTCATGACCGAAAAGATGATAGTTCACAACTCCGTGGATCATGAAATCAGCACCACTGCCACCACTCATTCTTTTTCCTCCTTTCCTTGATTTAAGCGGTTACTGTCTACTCATAAGACAGTAACCTGTAAAGATTTATCCGTCAGACCAGAGTTCAGGTCGTACGGTCATTTCGATTCTGAAGTACCGGCCAGAGATATGCTCCGGTCTTCAGGCCCAGTGTGCCGAGAACGACAGTCAGAACGTTGATCGTCGTAAATTTCCATAAAAGGCACACCAGAACGATTGCGCAAAGGCTTCGGATCAGCGAATGGATTACCATCTTTTTGCTGCTGTACGCCCCATCAGCCGACTCCACACAGAGTTCCGTGGATCTCGCGATGCTGATAAGAAGTATCTCTGCCAGCGCGGCTCCGATCAGTACACCGGAGATCACCGATGCGGTTCGGAAAAAAATAAGGCAGATGAGAAGCAAAATCATATTATGGATCAAGATCCCGGTGCTCATTCCTGCTACCTGCCTTTTTGTCTTTTCACTCATTATTGCTTCACCCTTTCCATCACTTCTGCCATGCTTCTCTTATGCCTGACAGTTACCTGCCGTCCCCCGTTCCGAAACGGCTCTCCCACTGCTTTACCTGCTCCTCTTTTTCCCTGTCTTCAGCCGCTTTCTCCCGGTCTATAATGTGTTTCACCATCTTATATGCGCTTAAGCCGCCCGAGAGAACGCCGAGGATCAGAAAGATCAGAACAGTATGAAGTCCGGTCTTTTTATCGATCCAGCCTCCGAGGATCACACAAATAAGAATCGGTGTCACAACATTGAGTCCGAGTTGGGTGATCAGCACCAGGTTCTCAAGTCCGCTTTTTCTCTGACGCATTATCCCCCACCTTTCTTACCGTGTAACGCATATCGTCATTATACTAAATTTTTACTGTTTTGTCTATTTTTAAACAGTTTTTTTGCAGATTTTAAAAGACTTAATTTTTTGATTATTCACGATTTAGAGACATTGTCAAGATTTGTCCGAAAATATCACGATGACAGTTCTTATTTCAAAAATGTTGACAAGCCCGACGGTTTGTTGTAGGATAATCACCATTAAAAGACAAGGGCGTTTTGCAGGGTGCAGAGCGTCCTTTTCTATTTCCGGCGTTTCGCATTCCGGATCATTTATGATCCCAGGTGTACGGGAGCAAACGGGATTTTGAAGCTCAAAAATTCCTTCCGGCACACGGAAACGTACCTAAAAGGAGGAATTGTATGCATGATATGGAGCTTTACCGCCACACTGATACCGTAAATAAGCTGCTCGCCCGGTATGGCGTCAAATTTGGTATTTATAAGAACAATGTATTCCGGGAACAGCTATTTCCCTTCGATGCGATCCCCCGGATGATCCCGGCGGATACCTTCGATTTTCTGGAAAAAGGTCTGAAGCAGCGCGTGATGGCACTGAACCTGTTTATTCGCGATATTTACGGGGATAAGAAGATCCTGAAGGATCACGTGATCCCGGAGGAGTTCGTCTATTCCTCAAGCGGCTATCTTGCCCAGTGTGAGGGCGTTGTCCCACCGAAGGAAATCTATTCCCATATATCCGGGATCGACCTTGTCGAGGGAAAAGACGGGAACTGGTATATTCTGGAAGATAACCTCCGTGTTCCCTCCGGTGCTTCCTACCCGATGATCGCCCGCGATATCTGCAGAAAAAGCAGCCCGCAGACCTTCCAGAAGTACCACCTTGAGGACAACCGGAATTATGCCTCTCTTCTCCGCCGTACCATGGATCACGTCAATACAGGCGGGCACACTGTGATCCTAACACCGGGCCGCTTCAATGCCGCGTATTTTGAGCATTCCTACCTTGCGGAGCAGACCGGGGCACACCTCGTTACCGGCAACGAGCTGACAGTTGAGAATGATCATCTCTATTTTATCGACTATTCCGGCCGGAAGGAACCTGTCGGCGCGATTTACCGCCGTATTTCCGACGAATACCTTGATCCGATGACCTTCAATAAAGAATCCCTCATCGGTATCCCGCATATCTACGATGTATTCCGCAAGGGCAATGTTGCCCTCTTAAACGCGCCAGGAAACGGAGTCGCCGACGATAAGGGCATCTACTATTTTGTTCCGAAAATGATCCGCTACTATCTTAATGAGGAACCGGTTCTCATGAACGCGCCGACCTATGTTCCTTATTATAAGGAAGATATGGATTATATCCTTGAACATTTCGATTCTCTGGTGTTAAAGGATGTCGCGGAGGCCGGAGGCTACGGAGTTGTATTCGGAAGCAAAATGACCGCTGCCGAAAAGGAGTCCTTCCTCGCGCTCTTAAAGAAGGAACCCCGCCGTTTCATCGCACAGGAGGTTATTGATTTCAAAGACCTCGATATCATGGATGAGGGAAAAATCGTCCCGAGAAAAGCAGATCTGCGCGCATTTGTCCTTATGGCGGACGAACCGCTCGTCTGGAAGAGCGGTCTCACCCGTTTTTCACGGAATCCGGATTCATTTATCGTCAATTCATCTCAAGGAGGAGGATTTAAAGACACATGGGTATTATCTCGATAGAAAACACAGACCGGCTCTACTGGCTCGGAAGATACAGCGAACGTACTTATACAACGATCCGTCTATTTGCAAACAGCTTCGACGCAATGATCGATTCCGTTGAAGGCGGACATGAGACTTTCTGCAAGCGTCTGGATATCCCGGATATTTATCAGGACGGAGCGGATTTTATCCGCCGTTACTGCTTCGATCCGGAGGATCCGAATTCAATCATTTCAAACCTTACCCGCGCCTATGATAACGCAATCCTTCTAAGGGAAGAACTTGGCAGCGAGGTTATCTCCTATATTCAGCTCGCTGTTTACGCAATGAACAAGGCCGGAGGCTCTGTCTCCCCGTTAGTCGAGCTGCAAGAGGTCTGTGATGACATCCTCGCGTTCTGGGGCATCGTTGACGATGCGGTGGACAGCGAAAATGTCCGCAACATTATCAAGATCGGAAAACGTATCGAACGTCTTGATCTTTACGGGCGTCTGCATATGTCAAAGACAGAAATGCTGCGTGAAGTCCATCGATTAAAGGGTCGTCTTCCAAAGACCTGCCTGAAATACCGTGCCGCCAGCCTTGATGAGATAGAGGCACTTGCAGAAGCGGATGAAATCGATTATTATGGAATCGTTAAACGTGTAGAAAATCTTCTGGATACCGGAGGTTCTGACAGTGTATGAAGGAACTGCAGTTTGAATATAAAATGAGACTTGATTTTGACAGCTTTGTCGGAAAGCACCGCTTTACCTTGCGGTGCGTTCCGCATTCCGACGGTCGGCAGCAGATACGCGACTTGGAGCTGTCTGTCTATCCGATGGATTCTTTATCACAATCCATGGATTCTTTCGGAAATATATGTATTTATGGGCATGTGGAGCGCCGACATGACCATTTTGGTTTCCGCATCCGCGGAACCGCGAAGACCGGTCTTGCTATTTCGGAGCGGGAGAAGACCGGAAATCTCTCCGGTCTGTTTCGCTGTCAGACAAAATTCACGGAGCCGGGACCTGCGATCTGCGCTTTTGCCGACTCCTTTTCGTTCGATGCATCTGAAAGCGATTATGGAAAGGCAGTCGCCTATATGCACGGCCTGCATCGAACCTTAAAATATACGCCGTTTGCCACAAATATCGGCACATCCGCTGAGGAGGCGATGGCGCTCGGAAAGGGAGTATGTCAGGACTATTCCCATATTCTCCTGTCCCTTTGCCGGATGCAGGGAATTCCCAGCCGCTACGTTGTCGGGATGCTCACCGGTGAGGGAGCAAGCCACGCGTGGGTAGAGATCCTTTCCGGCGGATACTGGTACGCACTGGATCCGACCAACGATCTCCTCGTTGACGACCAGCATATCAGGCTCTCCGGAGGACGCGATTATGAGGATTGTATCATCAATCAGGGGATCTTTACCGGTAATACGCACCAGAAGCAGTGGATCCATGTCTCGGTGAAAGAGCTTGCCGGATAGCTGGTTAGGTTCGGAGCGCTATCTTCCTAATAATTGATGCCCATAACGGCAAGCTTTCCGTCTGCGATTCCGAGAACGATATCCGGAGTCCCCTCTCCTATAATAATTCCGCCGTTTGTCGGCTCAAGCGCCTCAGGATCGACCTTCTCCATCGCGTCCACAAGCTCTTCGGAAAAGATCTCTGCCGGATCAAGCTTCATAAAATCCTTTTTCGAATCGACCATTCCGCCATTTGTCTTTACACAGGAAATATACGCGGGAAAATCGATTTTTTCCGCGAGTTCTTCCATATCCTTGTCCTTAACAATTTCGATCAGCTCCTTCGCATAAGTCTTATAATCCGTCTTTTCCAGCTGGGCGACAGCTTCACTCTGAAGCTTTGCCAGCTCCTCGTCCGATATTTCCTCCACCTGCAGTCCCTCCGAGCTCTCTTCTGTCTCAAAGGCCCCCGGTCCCTCAGCCATCTTCGGATCCACATTCGAGAGATCCGGTTTTCTCAGCGCGGAAGCGGAGGTCTCAGATACTGCCTCCGTCTGTGCCGTATTCTCCTTTGCTGTCGCCTCCGTTGTCTGCGTATTTTTTGATCCGCACGCGGTTGCCATCACTGCCGTCATGCAGAGTGTCGCTGCTATTAATACATGTTTTTTCATAATAAAAAGATGTCTCCTTTAGTCTGGTTTTATCTGATCCATTCATATCCGGCAGTTTTTACCGGGTATCAGAACTATACCACGCCCTCTTTTTCCTGACAATAAACTATTTATAAAGAAATAGTTATTTTTTCGTTAGAAAATCTCCACTTATTTTATTTTCCTTTTAGAGTTTCTCCATACTTCCGTCACATTCTTCCTGTATACTTTGTATCATAAAAGATACCAATCAGTGAAAGACATCACGAAACGTTTTTAAAAAAGCGAAAGACGAGGCGTGTAGCGCCTGATCAGGTATATATAAAAATGAGGCCGGCAGGCAAATGAAATGCGCGCACATTTATGCCGGACTCGACTAAACATAATTCTCGGATCCACGCGGATCCAGGATTGACATATATTCGATACTCATACATCCCCCTTTTTTAGTATTTGTGTGAAAAAACTCCGGTATGCCAGAACCGGAGTTTTTTCATGTTTGAATTTATTCTATTTCTCAGTGTGTCATCAGATCCAGCACTAATTCCGCGCACTTATTGAGGTTTTCGATCTTCAGCGTCTCGCTCGTAGTATGTACCTTCGTCATACCTGTTGAGAGAACGATCGGCTTGATTCCGTGAAGAGCCATTACGTTCGCGTCGCTTCCGCCGCCGCCCTTTGCTGTCAGCGGCTCGCAGCCGATGCGCTTGCAGGACTCGAACACTCTCTGTACCATCGGATCGTCGTTTGCGACATTGAAGCTTACATAGTTTGTCTTTAACTCGATCTCAAGCTTTGCGCCCATCTCGTCGCAGGCATCCTGCAGGCATTTCTGGATGTGGGCTGCCTGTGCGTTTAATTTATCAAGGTTGCGGCTTCTCACCTCAGCCACGAACTCTGCCTTCTCCGGAACGATATTGGTCGCGTACTCAGCCTTTAAGGTACCGATATTGCAGGTAGTCTCCTCATCGATGCGGAGCAGGTTCATCTTCGCGATTCCCTTTGCGGCTACCTGAATCGCGCTGATTCCCTCTTCCGGAGCGAGTCCCGCGTGGGAAGAACGTCCGATGATCGTTGCGAAGATCTTGATCTGTCCAGGTCCGCATGTTAAGATTTTTCCCACGTCACCGCTGGCATCGAATACCATCGCCTCTTTGCCCTTAATCATGGACAGATCCATATTCTTAACGCCGTTCATTCCGCCCTCTTCACCGATAGTGAATAAGATCTCAGTATTGCGGCACGGGATATTCTGTTCCTTAATAACCTTAACTGCTTCCATAATTGCGGCGATTCCGGACTTGTCATCACCGGAAAGAATCGTGGATCCGTCTGTATGGATAATTCCGTCATCAATCAACGGATTGATTCCGTTACCCGGAGTCACAGTATCCATATGAGCGCACATGATCGTCGGCTCACCCGGGATTGTTCCCGGAAGATATGCGTACACATTAAATCCGTTGGATCCAAATCCTTCACCGGCCTTATCGGTCTTTACTTCCAGGCCGAGCGCTTTCAGATCCTCAACCAGCTTTCCCCCCATTGCCTTTTCATTCTTTGTCTCACTGTCGATCATCGCATAGCCAATGAATGTGTCAAGCAGTCTCTTTTCGTTTACCATTGTGGAAACCCCTCCTTTTTTCTGTGCAGGATCCGGCATCTGAACGGATTCCGCATTACAACCCCTACTCTGTTATCTTAACATGGATCCTGCATGTCTGCAAGAAGATGTCTGTGAATATTATTTGGGGCGCCGATGGGATTTTTGCCTTCCCGCCTATACTTTCTTACGGTCAGCGCAGCAAGTGTGCAGACCTGCTGAACAGTTATATTTTTGTTCTAATTATTCAAAGCATTTGAATTGTGCGTATTTTATTGATTATCGGAATTTTAATAACTTTTTTGTCATATCAAAAAGGTATAGACAGACATTCGCAAAAGATATATAATTGATTTATAAAAAGTTTATATTCTTTATTTTTAACAAAGAATTAACTTTTATGTATCGGTGAAATTGCTAGAATTTTCCATGTTTTTTAGTCATTTCACACTTTTTACAATCAAAGGAGGGTTCCTATGAGTGAAAACACCACCAGTACCACAAAACAAACCTGGCTCGACAAGGCATTGACCGTAGTCGAAAACGTATGTAACAAGCTTCCCGATCCGGTAATCCTGTTCTGCTGGCTCTTCCTCTTCACTGCGATCATCGGCACGATCGCAACTGCAGCCGGCGTAAGCCTGATCAACCCGGCAACCGGCGAGGCCGTTGTTTCCCAGAACTTCTTCTCGGTAGACGGACTCCACTGGTTCCTCGATAATATGGTAAAGAACTTTACAGGGTTCGCACCGCTCGGTCTTGTAATCTCCATGACCCTCGGTATCGGTCTCTGCGAAGAATCCGGTCTGGTAATGTCTCTCTTAAAGGGCTGTTTAAGTGACGTTCCTCCGGCTCTTGTTCCGTATCTTATCGCATTTGTCGGTACGATCGGAAATATCGCTTCTGATACTGCGAACATTATCGTTCCTCCGATTGCGGCTCTTCTTTATATTGGTGCCGGAAAACACCCTGTTGCCGGAATGATTTGCGGATACGCCGGTGCAAACGCCGGCTTTACTGCCAATGTTATGGTTGCCGGAACAGATTCTCTTCTTCAGGGACTTACGAACAATGCGATCCTCGGTTTTATGCCGGATACAACGTTTCAGGTTGATGTTACCTGTAACTGGTTCTTCATGATTGCTTCCACATTCGTATGCACGATCGTGATCGGTGCCGTATGTACATTCGTTGTGGAACCGCGTTTCGGAAAATATGAAGGCTCTGAAGATGAAAAGATTGAAAAGCTGACCACGACCGAGAGCAAAGGACTCCGCTGGGCAGCGATCACAGCGATCGTTTACATTCTTCTTCTCGTTGCCGGCTTCTTTACCGGTCCTTTATCTGGTGAAAACGGTGCTTTTGTCGGATCCCCGCTCTTAAAGGGATTGATCCCGATCCTGTTCGTGTTCTTCTCCCTCTGCGGTATCATGTACGGCTTCGGATCCGGTAAATTTACGAAATCCGGCGATATCAGTAAGGCAATGAATAAGCAGATGTCCGCTATGGGCTCCTATATTTCCTTCTGCTTCTTCTGCGGACAGTTCCAGGGCTTATTTAACTGGACAAAGCTCGGAACACTACTCGCGATCGGCGGTGCTGATCTTCTTCAGTCCGCGGGCTTTACAGGAATTCCATTATTTGTCTGCTTCATCTTCGTCGTAACCTGCGTTAATATCTTCATGTCATCCGGTTCAGCAAAATGGGCGATCTTCGCTCCGATCTTCGTTCCGATGTTCATGCTCCTCGGTTATCATCCGGGCTTCACACAGCTGCTCTACAGACTCGGAGATTCCCCGACAAACGCAGTTACCCCGATGTCTCCATATATCTGGATGGTTCTTGCGAGCGCACAGTCCAAATATGTTAAGGATTTAAAGATCGGTACTCTTATTTCCAATCTCCTTCCGATCGCTGTTATTCTTGAAGTGATCTGGGTGATCTTCTTCATTATCTGGTACCTTATCGGTCTTCCGATCGGACCTGGTGTTGGAGCCGCTCTTCCTGCAGGTATCCTTTAATCCTTGGAAAAGTACATAATTGATCTGCAAATTCATCCGCCGGGATATGGAAACGTATCCTGGCGGATTTTTTTGTGTGAACACATCTTCATACCTTGCCGCATCCTCGTGCCGCGTACCACTGCCTGCGGCAGTCTGCGTCACGTCTTCGCACAAGTATACAACCTTATCGGCTCACCACCAGTAAAAAAGAATGTGCCTTGACACATTCGGTTGTCTCGCACGGTCGCTTGCGACAATCTACGTAACGATTCAGTACCTTCATAGTTACGGGCAAAAATCCAATCGGCTGCTCCGATGGGAATTTTGCGTTTCGGCCGTTGTTGGACACGCGCAGCCAGGCACTTAGAAATGTCAGGGTCTCATACATTTGGCTCGGTATACGCATAAATAAAACGGACCGCTCCGCTCTGGAACTGCCCGCTTTATCTTTCTTCTTTCCTTTTCTTACTTGACAAGTCCCTTAATAATAGAAGAAACCTTATCATAATCGTACTGGACTTCCTTCACTCCCGATTGTTTTTTATACCAGCCCTTTAATTCCTGATAGGTTGTAGAGAAAGAACCGTATCCGAGGTATAGCTCCGGAGTCTGGTAGTTATCCGCAAAAACTACCATCGGCATGATTTTCAGATTCCGGATACCTTTTTCCTCCATCACTTTTGCGATTTCAGATGCGCCCCTTTTCAGCTCCAGCAGCGGATTTTCAAATTCTTCTTTTCTCTTTGCATCTTCTCTCCGCCACATCGCTCCGTCCGGAGTTCCGTATATCTTAATTCCCCAGCCATAGGTTCTTACGAGATAGATTCCTCGCTTATCCATGAGGACCACATCAAATGTCATCTCGCCCTCTGGCAGTTTTAAAGTCGTATTCATTAAGACCTCTCCGGGCTTTCCGCAGATCTTTTTCAACCGCCCGGAAACCTTTTCTACCGCTTTTTCGTGGTTCCGCTGTCTGTTCATGTGTTTCGCGATCAGCCAGAACACCAGCACACCTGCCAGTATATAGGCGAAGAACATAAAATAATCCTGCGCCGAATGAAGTTTCCATGTCTGAAAGTTTCCACCAAACATATTTTATCCTCCCAGGTATTCAATTAACCGCACATTGGCAAGTTTTGCCACTAACAGTTTTTTCTGAATCCACCAGGCAGGATCCCTCTGTTATCTGTCATCAGCTCTTCATGCACGATACTTTATCTTAACACGAAACCACCATAAACGCAATCATCTTCTCAAAATCGCCGTTTCCTGAATTGTGCATTTTTGCCAATTATTTACCATTGCATTTGGTGAATTCTCCGACCTTTTTTTCAGATTTCTAACGTAATAATAAAGATTATAAACACTTTATTAAAAACATGTAGCTTTTTCGAACCATTTATAGTATAATATCCATGCAAGCGGGATCTCGGGGGTTTAGATCCCGTCAATTAAATTTACAGGAGGTTTTTCAAATGAGTGAAAACACTACCGCTAAGAAAACCGGCGTGGACAAGCTGATCGATGGTATCGAAAAAGTTTGTAACAAACTGCCGCCGCCAGCCATTCTGTTCTGCTGGCTCTTTCTTATCACAGCCATCATCGGCTGCATCTTCAGTGTAATGGGCGTTGCCCTTACAAACCCGGCTTCCGGCGAAGTTGTAACATCCGCCAACCTGTTCTCCAAAGACGGTGTTGACTGGATCTTAAACAACATGGTAAAGAACTTTACCGGTTTCGCTCCGTTAGGTCTGGTTATCACCATGACTCTCGGTATCGGTCTCTGTGAGGAGTCCGGAATGCTGATCTCTATGCTGAACAGCTCTTTAAAAAACGTTCCGGCAGCTATGGTGCCATATGTAATCGCTTTCATCGGTACAGTCGGAAACATCGCTTCTGATACGGCTATGGTCGTTATCCCGCCGATGGCTGCTATTGTATACATGGGCGTAGGCAAGCACCCGGTAGTCGGTATGATGGTTGGCTACGCAGGTGCTCAGGCCGGCTTCACGGCGAACCTGATGGTAGCCGGTACCGATACTCTGTTACAGGGTCTTACAAACGACGCAATCAAGGCGTTTATCCCGGATACAACATTCCAGGTTGACCCGACCTGTAACTGGTTCTTTATGATCTTCTCCACATTCCTCTGCGCAGCTGTTATCGGATTCTGCTCCGTACATATGATTGAGCCGCGTTTCGGAAAATATGAGGGTGCTGAGAACGCAAAGCTTGACGAGGTTACACCTGCCCAGAGAAAGGGACTCCACGCAGCCGGAATTGCGGCAATCGTATATATCGTAATCATCGTTGCCGGATTCTTCTCCGGTGTCCTCGCAGGTGAGAATGGTGCGTTTGTCGGATCCCCGCTCTTAAAGGGACTGATCCCGATCCTGTTCGTTCTTTTCTGCCTCTGCGGTCTTTCTTACGGTTTCGCGTCCGGTTCCTTTAAGAATGTGAATGACGTGAACAAGGCAATGTCCAAGCAGATGTCCGGCATGGGTTCCTATATCCTGTTCTGCTTCTTCTGCGGACAGTTCCAGGGCTTATTCAACTGGACAAAACTCGGCACACTGCTTGCAATCGCAGGTGCAAACGGTCTTGAGACAGCTGGCTTCACAGGCATTCCGCTCTGTGTTGCGTTCATCGTTCTCTGCTCCTTCGTAAATATCTTTGTGTCCTCCGGTTCCGCGAAGTGGGCGATTTTCGCTCCGATCTTCGTTCCAATGTTCATGCTTCTCGGTTATCATCCGGGCTTCACACAGTTACTTTACAGAATCGGTGATTCCCCGTTCAACTGCTGGACTCCGATGTCCGCATATATCTGGATGGTATTAAGTGTTGCGCAGACTAAGTATGTTCCGGATCTCAAGATCGGTACCCTTATCTCCAACATGATCCCGATGTCCATCGTTCTCCAGATTGCATGGATCATCGTAGTTGTTATCTGGATGTCAATCGGACTTCCGTTCGGACCGGGCGTAGGCGTTGCTCTTCCGGCTGGAATCCTCTAATTCAGATTTTAACAATCACAAAGCTTATTGTGTAAAATAAGAAGGCAGTATGACCCGTCGCTTTTGCGGCGGGTCATTTTTTGTCTTTGTACAGCCGCTCCGCGCCAGCAGTCCTGTTCTGAATTTTCTTTTCTGCGCACTGCTTTGTATTTCTGTGCCGCCGCAGTTTCATCATTTAAAACGGATGAAACAGATTCCACGTCATAAGAACTTCCTTCGGTTTCTTCACAACCAGTGCAATACTTTTTTCCAACATAAAAACTCACCTCCATGGCATCATAATACCTCAGAGATGAGTTCTTTTCTTCTCAAAATTGGAAATTCAATTTTACTTCCGCAGCCGCCGCAAACAGTTCACAGCCGTACATTAAGCCTGATTCTTTTCCCGTCCTTCTTAAATTTTCATGCTGATTTTTATTACTTCCGGATCTCTTCCAGGTGTCTCTCCAGAATATCCGCAGCGCAGGCCGCGAGCTCCGCGCATGGGCGTTTTTTGTAGTAGCTCTCCGTTCTCGCCTCCGGAACCGGGGTCGTATCCGAATTGATTCCAGCCAGAAGCTCCCGGCAGATATAACTGCCGTTCCGGGCTTTGAACGCCTCTGCAAGCTCCTGGATCCTTCTGTAGTGTTCTTGTTTATCCGCTGCCGCTTTCGGGTCTGTATAGCCTTCCAGCGCCCCACAGACCAACGCCATGCCGCTCACACAGCCGCAGACCTCCCGAAGTTTTCCGAGACCGCCGCCAAAAGAAGACGCCATGCCTGCCGCCATCTCTCTGCTGGTCCCGCGCTTCTCAAGCTCATCCGCAAACGCCAGGGTCACAGCCTGGGAACAGTTGTAACCTTCCTTGAACAGTTCCCGCGCCAGATCACCGCGTGTCCTTCTACAAACCATATCTTTTTTCTCTGAGTTTTCCACAACCTTTATCCCCTTTTTCTTAATAATACGCCAATAATCCTCTGCTTGTTTTTTTTGAAGTCTTATGATAGAATACTATTGTTATGGCAATGGGCCATCGCCAAGCGGTAAGGCACAGGACTTTGACTCCTGCATTCGAGGGTTC
>CAVIYT010000107.1:0-7060 GCA_963646925.1 Paludibacteraceae bacterium | reverse complement strand
CAAAATCCCGAACCCTCTGGAAGTCTGCAGGGAACAGCAGCTATTGGTCTCGGATGCAATGCAGGCTGCCGGTATCAATACAGAACTTGATGTACTCCCTGTTTTCACAAATCCGAATATCAGCATCGAACACCGGCCGCAAGGTATATACAGTGCAAAAGCCTTCTTTGACTATATCGAACACACATCAGCTTTCAGAAACGGCGATCTTGATGTTCAGGAAACAACAAAAGTTCTCGCTGATCTCGTTAATATCAAGAAGGAACACAGAAAATCATAAAACTGTCTGTTAGAAAAGGTACCGTGGGTGAATACTCTTTACCCCGACATCATAAAAAATGGGAGGAATATCAAATGAAAGCAGTACAGATTGTAAGTCCAAATAATCTTCAGATCATTGATGTTGAAAAGCCGTCCATCGATGAAAAAAATAACGTTCTGGTGAGAATGACCGCAGCCGGCATCTGCGGATCCGATGTTGGTATCTATCACGGAACAAACGCGGCCGCCACTTACCCGCGTATCATCGGACACGAGATGGTCGGATGTGTTGACGAAGTCGGCAGCAATGTCAAAAGCTTAAAAGTCGGCGACCGTGTGATCATCAATCAGGTAACAAGCTGTGGTCACTGCTATCCATGTAAGATTGGACGCGGAAACGTCTGCGATAACCTGAAAGTCCGCGGAGTCCACATCGACGGCGGCTACCGCGAATACATCGCTGTTCCGGAATCCGACTGTTACATTCTTCCGGATTCTCTTTCCGATCAGGATGCCGTTATGATTGAACCAACAACAATCGCAATCCAATCCTGTACAAGAGCACAGCTCGAAAAAGGCGATATGCTCCTGGTCTTCGGTGCAGGCGCTCTCGGCAGCACGATCTTAAAAGTTGCACGTCAGCTCTGCGATCATATTATCGTTGCCGATATCATGGACGAGAAGTTAGAAGCCGCAAAAAAGAACGGTGCAAAATACACAATCAATGTATTAAAAGAGAATCTCGTTGAGAAAGTAAAAGAATATACATTCGGACATGGTACAACGGTTTCCATCGACTCTGCATGCACAAAGGATTCCCTGCTTAACCTGCTTCAGGCAACAGGAAATGCCGGTCGTGTCATGACAATGGGATTTTCGACTTCTCCAACTGAGATTAACCAGTTTGTGATCACCTCGAAAGAGCTTGATGTCCGCGGTTCCAGACTTCAGAACAAGATGTTCGGAAAAGCAATTGAGATGATAAAAGCCGGAACTCTCGATCTCAGTAATTCCATTTCTCACACTTTCCCGCTCACAAAGGCACAGGAAGCATTTGATTTCGTTGATTCTCACGATCCGTCAATCCGCAAGATTGTTTTCACCTTCGATGATCTTCACTGACTTCGGTTCCCACCATATATTATTTCGGGAGGTTTTCTCTTATGAAAGCAGTAAGAATTATTGAGCCAAAAAATGTTGTGCTCGCCAATATCGAAAAACCGGTTCCAGCGCCAGGGGAAGCTCTGATTAAAATCATCACCGCCGGTATCTGTGGCAGTGATATCGGAGCATTCCGTGGAACAAATAACCTCGTTTCCTATCCAAGAGTCATCGGTCATGAGCTTGCAGGTATTATTGAATCAGTTCCGGATGATAATCCAAAAGGTTTCAAAGTCGGCGATAAGGTCATTGTTGATCCATATTTATACTGCGGTCACTGCTATCCGTGCAAGATCGGCCGTACAAACTGTTGTACAGATCTTCATGTCCTCGGTGTTCATGTCGATGGCGGTATGGCTGAATACTTCTGTCATCCGGCAGATATGCTTGTAAAAATGCCGGAGGATATGAGCTGGGAAGAGGCCGCCATGGCAGAACCTCTCACTATATCTCTGCACGGAATTCACCGTGGCGGTTTAAAAGCTGGTGAATACTGTGCGATTATCGGTGCAGGTCCGATTGGTCTTCTAGCAGGCATGGTCGCACAGGCCTACGGTGCCCATGCAATTTTACTCGATCTTGTTGATGAACGTCTTCAGTTTGCAAAAGGACTCGGCATTGAGTATGTGATCAACTCTAAAACAGAGGACGCTGCATCTCGTATTTCCGAGATTACAGGCGGTGTTATGGCGCAGCAGATTATGGAATGCAGTGGTGCAAATACAGCGATCCGCTCGACACTTGACCTCGTATGTAATGCCGGAAGGATCACGCTGACCGGATGGCCGAAGACCGAAACTGCGCTTCCGACAGATCTTATTACAAAGAAGGAAGTTGACATCCGCGGCGCGCGTACAAGTGCAGGCGAGTTTGAAGAAGCGATTGAGCTGATTCACAGTGGCAGAGTCGACATCAGGAAAATTCTCACAAAAGTAATCTCAATTGATGAAGCTCCTGCGACGATCGTTGATATTGAAAAGAATCCCGGTGACTACATGAAGGTTGTTGTGCGGGTAAATAAATCGTAATTTAAATCAGGATTTTTATAAAAGACGCGTTCACCAAAGCAAATCGGTGGACGCGTCTTTCTTCTTTGTATTAGTCCATGTATTTCTTAAGAACAGCTCTTACAGCGCCGGTTCCGGCGATTTCTTCCAAGAACATTTCCTCTATCTTCTCACCGATTCCTGCCTTGTACAGGTCGATTCCAAAGATATTTTCATTAGAAAGGATACCTTTTAACTGTCCTCTATATGTCTCCGGCTTTCCGAGCTCGATTCCTTCCATTGTCTTTGTAAGTTCAGGCAGCATTGGGTCAGCAGATCGCTCAAAGGTCTCTCCGTCATCCTGTACCCCTAACAGGTAGCGGCACCAGCCGGCAATCGCAAGCGGAATTGCTGTCAGTTTCTTCGCATCGCCATACTTTTCCACATAAGCCTTGATTGTTTCTCCGTAACGGATGCCGACCTTCTGAGAAGTATCTGTAGCGATACGCTGTGGAGTATCCGGCATGAATGGATTCGGAATCCGGACATTAATCACCTCGTCAACGAAATCCTTTGGAGACAGGATTCCCGGATCTGTAACAACCGGCATTCCCTCGACAGGACCAATCGCATGAACAAGTTTGTTTAGCTCCTTATCCTTCATTTCATCTGCGATCAGCGTGTATCCGAGAACACAGCCGTATACAGCAAGCGCTGTGTGCAGCGGGTTCAGACAGGTCGTAACCTTCATTCGTTCTACCTTATTTACCGTTTCGCGGTCTGTCATATATACGCCGGCCTTTTCAAGAGCCGGACGACCGTTCGGGAACTTATCTTCGATAACAAGATACTGCGGTCCCTCCGCGTTTACAAACGGTGCGATGTATGTCTTCTTTGATGTAATGACCGGGGCGACATCCTCAATGCCAACTTTTTCCAGTTCTTTGCATACAGAATCCGCCGGGCGGGGCGTGATTTTATCAATCATGCTCCATGGGAAAGAAACCTGCTTCTCATCGGAAAGATATGTAACGAAATCATCGCCTACAAAGCCTTTCTCCGCCCACTCTTTTGCCATTGTCAGGATGGAATTCTGGAGCTTCTCACCATTGTGGGAGCAGTTATCCATGGATACTACCGCTAGTGGGTATTTTCCGGCTTTGAAGCGTTCAAATAAGAGTGCGCAGACAATTGCCATTGCTGCACCCGGTTTCTCCGGTCCGTTGTCGATGTCGGTCTGAATGAACGGGAAGTATGCACCATCTGCATTCTTTAAGGCATAACCTTTTTCTGTGATCGTGAAGGAGATCATCTGAAGACCCGGATCTGTGAAGATTGTTTTCAGGCGGTTCCACTCTTCTGTAACATCAGACTGTGCCTTGATTGCCTCTGTCAGGGAGCCTATGACCTGTTTGTCTGTCGTTCCGTCTGCTTTTAACGTAACAGCAAGTACGAGGTTATCATACGGCTTATAAATCTTATCTACGACATCAAAATCGAATGTCTCCACGCAGGTGATACCTTTGTTCATCTCACCTTTGGAGATCAGAGTGTCAGCAAGTCCTCCGATGAAGATACGGAAAATATTTCCTGCTCCAAAGTGTACCCAGATCGGTGTTTTTTTTGTCTCTTCCACAATACTCTCAATCGAATAAGACGGAAGTTTTACTCCAGCCGCCGCCCAGGCTGCTGTATCTTTGATTCCATTTAAAGTCAGTTTCATTTCCATCACACTTTCTTTATTTATCATGTCAACATGTCCAAAGACTCAAGGACTGTCCGGAGCCCCATCGTTACAGCACATATAATGCATCTGTTGTAGAAGCCTGTCTTCGGGTCTTATTTTTACGTATTATCTGGAAGCTTTTGCATTTTTATCGATTGCTTCCCACAGTCCGTTCAAATATGTCGCACCGAGTGAACGGTCATAGAGTCCGTATCCAGGACGTCCAACTTCATCCCAGATCATTCTGCCGTGATCCGGACGGATGTATGTATCCGGGCATGTCTCGTAAATTGCTTTCATAATCTCGTAAAGATCCAGGGAACCATCGGAAGATAAGTGGGATGCTTCGCGGAACTTGTGGTATCCGAGGAATTTTACATTGCGAACATGCATTGCATTGATCCTGTTCTTTTCGCCGAAATGTCGGATGATCGCCGGAATATCGTTATCCGGATTCGATCCAAGGGATCCTGTGCACAGACAGATACCATTTGCCGGTGAATCATGAAGTGCGCATATCTTATCAAAATCCTCCTGGCTATGTGCAATCCTCGGAAGACCGAAGATCGGCCATGCCGGATCGTCAGGATGGCATGCCATCTTTACACCAACTTCCTCGCATACCGGAATGATCGCATCGAGAAAATATTTATAATTTTCGCGAAGATCATCTTCTGTAATATTTTCATACTGTTTTAAGGTTTTCTCAAGCTCTGCAAGACGTTCCGGTTCCCAGCCTGGAAGAGAAAATCCATTGCTTCCCTCTGCGGTCTTCTTTACAAGATCAAGTGGAGTCATCTCGCCGAGATCCTTTTCATCAAAATATAAGCTGTTAGAGCCGTCCTCTGGAATTTCTCTTGCTAAGTCTGTTCTCAGCCAGTCAAACACCGGCATAAAGTTATAAATGATGACTTTAACACCGTATTTTGCGAGGTTGCGAATCGTTGTAATATAATTTTCAATATATTTATCTCTGGACGGAAGTCCCATCTTGATATCCTCGTGGATATTTACACTCTCGATTACCTCACATTCAAGGTCTGCCGCATGAACATGATCCATATACTTCTTAATTTCTTCCTCTGTCCAGACCTCACCTGCTGCCTTGTAATCGAGCAACCCCATCAAACCGGTCATGCCTGGAATCTGTCGAATCTGTTTTAACTTAATCGGGTCACTGTCTTCACCGTACCAGCGGAATGTCATCTTCATATTAATTTCCTCCTATACTCAGGCTTTCGCCTCTTTTACAGCCTGTGAACCCGCCCCGGTGTTAGTGAACGGATTCTGTAACACACAATTATCATACGCTACTTTCTTTTTCATGTCAACTAATATACCAGTATTATTTATTAGATTTATACAGTTTTCTCATACTTCCTTCTTGTCTTTGTGCTATATTCACATATTAATCGTTCGTATTTCGAATATTATCGCAGAAAGATTCGGTTCTTCTTTCCTTTCTAATATATTTGTCACATTTTCCCCCGGTCATGTTTCTCCCGGGAACATCGGATACAAAAAGATCCCCAACAGCCTCACCAGCCATCAGGGATCTCTTCGTGCAATTTTTTCAAGTTTTAGGTGGAGAATTATCGCTTTGCTTTATTCTACATGAAACGCATCCATTCCCGGATATACAGCGCTCTCGCCAAGTTCTTCCTCAATTCTCAGGAGCTGGTTGTACTTCGCGACACGCTCGGATCTGGACGGAGCACCGGTCTTGATCTGGCAGGTGTTGAGGGCTACGGCAAGGTCAGCGATCGTTGTATCTGCGGTCTCACCGGAACGGTGGGAGGAGATTGCTGTGTAGCCGGCGCGGTGTGCCATCTTGATCGCTTCCAGCGTCTCGGATACGGAGCCAATCTGGTTTAACTTAATCAAGATGGAATTTGCGCAACCGATCTTGATTCCCTTAGAAAGTCTCTCAGTATTTGTAACGAAGAGGTCGTCGCCGACTAGCTGTACCTTCTGACCAAGCTCTGAGGTCAGCTTCTTCCAGCCTTCCCAGTCTTCCTCATCAAGGGCATCCTCGATGGATACGATCGGATATTTCTCAACAAGTTTCTTCCAGTGCTCAATGAGCTGCTCGGATGTGTAGACAGTTCCTGCCTTCGGGAGCTTGTACTCGCCGACTTTTCCTGTCTTCCACTCGGAAGATGCAGCGTCCATAGCGATTCTGAAGTCGCGCCCCGGTTCATACCCGGCTTTCTTTACTGCCTCGAGAATCGTCTCGATTGCTTCCTCATCCGACTTCAACGCCGGAGCAAAACCTCCCTCATCGCCGACGGATGTAGCAAGTCCGCGCTCTTTTAAGATTGCAGCCAGTGCATGGAACACTTCCGCACACCATCTTAAGCACTCTTTGAAAGACGGAGCGCCCACCGGCATGATCATGAATTCTTGGACGTCAAGTCCGGAGGAAAGTGCATGGCAGCCGCCGTTGATAATGTTCATCATCGGAACCGGAAGGCGGTTTCCGTTGATTCCGCCTAGGAATCTGTATAACGGGATATCTAAGGAGATGGATGCAGCGCGGGCACATGCGATGGATACCGCAAGGATCGCGTTCGCACCTAGCGTTGATTTGTCCTTTGTTCCATCAGCCTTGATCATAGCGCGGTCAACCGCATAAATGTCAGACGCATTCATGCCTGTCAGGGTCTCATTGATAATGGTATTGATATTTTCAACGGCCTTTGTCACGCCTTTTCCGCCGTAACGCGCCTTGTCGCCGTCTCTTAATTCCAGCGCCTCAAATTCACCGGTGGATGCGCCGCTCGGTGCGGTTCCTCTTCCGATGGTTCCATCTGCCAGATATACCTCTGCCTCAACCGTAGGATTTCCACGAGAATCTAAGATCTCTCTTCCAATGACTTTCTCAATTTCCAGATAATTCATCATCATAAACTCCTTTCGAGTATCC
>CAVIYT010000106.1:0-6708 GCA_963646925.1 Paludibacteraceae bacterium | reverse complement strand
GAACCTGATCGGAGAATGCCACAGTTTATCTTATGATGCACTGACAGCCCACGTGGCTATTATTGAATTTTCAAGGTGCGAAGCCCATTTTGGGTATGGGAAGTTTTAGTTACTTAATTTCCAGAGTGTTCAGCTGCATCTGGTTGAGGTCGATGTTTTCCCTGTCATCCTCATCCCTCACGAACTCTTCGGCGCTTGACACACTGATCTTCTGACGGATCTCCTCCTGGACCTCCATCATGCACTCTAAAAGCAGCGGATTGAAGGTTCCGCACTCTCCGTTTAAGATCATCTGGATCGCCACGTCGTGCGGGTACGCCTTTTTATAGACACGCTCGCTGACTAAGGCGTCATAGACGTCCGCCACCGATACGACCTGGGCCGAGATCGGGATCTCATCGCCCTTTAAGCCGTCCGGGTAACCTTTTCCGTCCCAGCGCTCATGATGCCATCTGCAGATCTCGTAGGCGAACTGTACGAGGCGCTCGTTGTGGTACAGGTCCAGCTTGCCCAACCTGTTGGCACCGATGGTGGTGTGGGTCTTCATGATCTCAAATTCTTCCTTTGTGAGTTTTCCAGGTTTATTTAAGATCTTTTCGTCGATATCGATCTTTCCGATGTCATGGAGCGCCGATGCCGTTGCGATCAGGCCGATCTCCTGCCAGGAAAGATGGTACTTGTTTTTCTTTTTGATGAGCTGCTCCAAAAGCAGTCTCGATACGATATTTAAGTGAATGACATGGAGTCCGCTCTCGCTGTTTCAGAACTCTACAATCTGGCTTAAAATACCGATCATGATACGGTTGCTTCGCTCTTTTTCCTGGATCTGGGACGTTACAAGACGGAGCAGGCGGCGCTGTTTGGAGTACAGTTTGATCGTATTCAATACGCGCTGATATACGACTTTTGCGTCAAACGGTCTCCTGATATAGTCGCTGACTCCGAATCCGTATGCTTCACGGATATACTTCTCGGAGTCCTCACTGGAGATCATGATGACCGGGATATCTTCCATCAGGTGTCTCTCGTTCATCACCGTCAGGACCTCAAATCCGTCCATCTTCGGCATCACGAGATCCAGCATCACAAGGGCGATACCGGTTCCGTACTGCTCTAACATCTTTAAGGCAACTTCCCCGTTTTCCGCCTCGAGGATCTCATAGTCCTGGTGCAGGATCTCCGTCAGAATCTCACGGTTCATATCGGAGTCATCAACGATCAGGATCTGCGGCTTGACGGCCTGGGTCTTTAAATATTCCCGCATCGTCTCGTCTAAATACTGCGTCTCTTCCTCCGTGATAACCATATTTTTCTGGTTTTTCGCAAAGTACATCAGACGGCCGGCCCGCATAACTGCCTCCTCGATACTCTCGCCGCCGCGGGAGATCACGCCGCCGATGCTGACGGAAAGACGGAAATTATTGTAATCCGCGATGGAGGTATAGTGGACCCGTTCCTGGATTGCCTTCAGTTTCGCGTTGAAGCTTTCCTTGCTGATTCCCGGCAGGATCAGAAGGAATTCGTCGCCGCCGTACCGGATCAGGCTGTCGGTCTTCCGGATATTCTGTCGGATCACATTGACGGTCGTCTCCAGGGCGCGATCACCCGCCCGGTGTCCATATGTATCGTTATAGACTTTCAGATCGTCCATATCGATCATGGCAACGCCCGCCGTGTTGGTCTTACTCTTTATCTCATCCTCAAAATAACGGCGGTTGTAGACTCCTGTCAGGGCATCCGTGTAGACCATACGGTTATATTTTGTCAGGCTTCCGATGAGTTTTTTACAGCCTTCCTCATCGATAAAGTTCTGGCTGTCCTGCTTCTGCAGCATCTCCATCACGTACGGCTCGCCGTCGATCTCCACGTATCTCGCCGTCACCTGGTACATGTCTTCTCCGAGGAATTCCAGTTTTGATGCCTGGCCTTTCTCTTCCATCATCCTCTGACTAATGCAGTTCTGGCATGGCTTATCTTTCTGCCAGAAAGCGAAGCACTCGCAGGGCGGGGCTGTCTTCGTATTGTCCTGCTCTTCCATTTTTCCCGGCTTTACATCCAGGTCCATCACCGCGTAGCCGCGTACAAGGCGGACGATCGGGAATACTGCCGGAGCACTTCCATCTTCTTTTCGGCCTCTTCTCTGGTCATGATATCGTATTCTTCCATAAACTACAGTTCTTCCCCCTGTTCTATGGCACCTCTTACCGTCCTTTATTTTAGCACCTGTTGTTTACCAGAAAGTCCCAACGACATTTCCTGGTAAACAAAAAGCAGTTTCCTTTATCTCTATATCTTTGAGATCGCGGGAAACTGCATGTCAGTCTTTGTTTTTCGGGTAAATTCAAGCTGATTCGAATGACATAATCTCTCTATTATACCCTATGATTCTGTTTGTTGTCCATACTTTTTATCGCTTTTGATTTGTCTGTCCTGCCTTGTAGGGTTCCAGATTTAAGGTACCCTGCATCCAGATCTGCCCCTTGAAGCGGCGGCCCGGCTGCGGCTCTCCTAAAAGGTCTTTGCTGTTGATGCAGACCATGAACTCCAGGTCATGGCTCTCGATCTTCATGTGATAAATTTCTTCTTTTGTGTAAATATTTCGGATTTTCTCAATTTCTTTGATTTCTCCGATGACGGAATACTGGTCACACTCCACGCCGCAGGGCATGAAACAGGAGTCGATGATGGAGTAGAGATCCTCTTTCATGGCTCTTCTGGAGATCTGGGAGTAGAGGTCGATGTCCTCGATGGTCAGTGTCTCCATAGCGTCCTCATCCCCATTTTTCGCGGCCTCGATCAGGCTGTTGCGATCTTTCGCCGCAACTTTTGCCTTCTGGATCTGTTTCTGGCTCTTCTTGATCGGAAGAAGAACTTTTCCGCCAATGGACATGCCGGAAAAGCAGACGGAACCGATCTTTGAGTGGTGCTCTTTATCCAGCATTTTCTCCCTGAAATCCAGGAAATTCTGGATATAAAAGATCAGGGTGATGCCGACTTTATTCTCATCCACCATACCGGAGTAGGTCTCTTTTTCCGTGTGTCTCTGGACGGAACATTCCTCTGTGGAACCAATGACATTGCTCTCCAGGTACGGGAAGTAGAACTCCCGCTCGAAATTTCCGTCCTCGTTCAGCTCTCCGACGATAGAGATTCCAAGTCCCGGGGCAACTTCCGCGCGCATTTCGCACACATTGCTCTCCTCATCGACCTGGACGCACTTCGTCATCGACGGCTGCCGTTCCAGCAGATCCAGAAGCTTTTCGATATCTTTTTTCTTTGTATACATGCTGAAACCAGCTGCACGTAAAAATTTATGCATATGGATCAATAATCTCCTTTATCCTCACCGTCAAAATCGTCCGGCAGCGCATCGAAATCCTCGATGGTATCTGTCTCGATCTCAACCTCTTCCACATCGTATGCGTCCGCATACTGTTTTACACGTTCTTCGTCATCCTTGCGGCGCTCTGCCTGGCGTTTTCTCAGCTCTTTCATGCGCTCGCTCTTCTTGCGCTCACTGCTCGGAACCTCGATATCCTGCTCGCCGGAGCCGCCTTTTCCTTTTGAGTCTTTTTTCTTTGCGTTAACGGCCTTTTCCTTCATTGCGAGACGCTCATCCATCGTCGGGCGCTTTACATAGCCCAGGGCCTGCTCCAGCGCTTCCTGCTCTTCTCCGCCGAGGAGAACTTCCGTCGAGCCTTCCTCTACCTCTTTTAAGTAGATGTAGCAGCCCTCGCGGCTGTGAACGACATCCAGCACGAAACCGCTGTTGTTGTTGTCCAACATCGCGATAACGAAGCTTAAGTTGCCGCCCATGCCCTTGAACGCGTTGTACTTGACGTATCCGAATTTCTGGAATGAGGACTTGATCTGTTTGGAAAGCTGCTTCATCGCGTCCTTGCTGGCCCGGTCTTTCACCTGCAGTTCCTCCATCTCATCCATCATGTCCATGATCGTATCTTCCAGTGTCTCCGCGTCTTTTCCGCGCATGAAGATATCGTATCTGCGGTACAGTTTATTGAGCTTCACAATACAAATGATCACCACGATCAATAATACCAATGACAGGATCGAAAATCCGACGATCAGTACCATTGGATCAATGGGAAGACTGTATAACATACTGTTTTCCATATTCTATTTTCTGTCCTTCCGTTTGTGTCTGTGCTGTTAGTTCTCTTTTTGCTGTATTCTGTTCGCTTCATTTTTTCTGCCGACATTTTTTACAGCTTTATACTTTAGCCGCCTGATCTGTCTGCATTTGCGAACTTTTCTGCATTTCTACTGTGTTTGTTTAGATTTTAATCAGCTACGCCCTCAAGGATTCCATGAGTTCGATCAAGCGCTCTAACTCTTCCTGGGAGTAGTACTCGATCTCGATTCTTCCCTTATTTTTGTCTTTCTGGTTAATGACAACTTTCGTGCCCATGATAGACTTTAATTTGTCCTCCACCTGGCGGTAGATCAGATCGATGTCCGGTCCTTTTTCCGGCTTCTTTTCCTTCGGCGGACGGTTCATCATCTTGACGAGTTTTTCCACGTCGCGGACGCTTAATTTCTCCTCGATGATCTTCACCGCTACCTGGTACTGGCGCTCGCCTTCCTCGAGACCGAGAAGCGCTCTTGCGTGACCGCTGGAGATCTTTCCCTCCGCCAGCATATCCTGTACCCGGACGTCAAGTTTCAGAAGACGCATGCTGTTTGTGATCGTCGCACGGTTCTTAGATAAGCGGTTTGCGATCTCTTCCTGGGTGAGATGGAACTCCTGGATCAGCTGCTGGAACGCCTGCGCTTCCTCGATTGGGTTCAAGTCTGCACGCTGTACGTTCTCGATCAGTGCGATCTCCATGGTCTGCTGCTTATCATATTCGCGGATCAGCACCGGAACATCCGTGATTCCCGCAAGTTTTGCAGCGCGCCAACGGCGCTCACCGGCGATGATCTCATAGTGATTTCCCTTTTTCTGAACGATCAGCGGCTGAAGAACTCCATACTGCTTGATGGAATCCGCCAGTTCCTGAAGACTCTCCTCGTCGAAATTCTTTCGCGGCTGCTCGCTGTTCGGCTCGATCAGGTTGAGCTTTAAGGTCTGCTCAACCGGTTTTTCCACGATTTTTTCAACTGGTTTCTCTACGACTTTCTCGACGATCTTCTCGACCGGCTTTTCTACGATCTTCTCGACGATCTTTTCGACTGGCTTTTCTACGATCTTCTCGACGATTTTTTCAACCGGTTTCTCGACGATCTTTTCGACTACTTTTTCTACGACGATCGGCTCTGCAGAACCATTTGTCTTGGAATTTGCCTTAACGCCGGCAACTGCCGCGCTGTTGCTCTTTCCTTTATTTTCACCCGGATTCTTTGCAGTCGCGGATGTACCGTTTTCTTTTTCGTTCTTTTCTGTATTTTTAACGGTTCCCTGACCTGCCGTCAGGTGCTCTTTTCTCTCACTTCTGCTTACTTTTTCTGCAGCGTTCTCTTTCGTAGTTGTGACTTCTTCCCCGAAGAACGCGCCTAAACCTTTACCTAATCCACGCTTCGCCATTATATTTCTTCTCCTCTGCTGATGACTTCCGCTGCTAAAAGTCTGTAGCTCTCCGCTCCTGATGACCGGCTGTCATAGAGATTGATCGGCATTCCATAGCTCGGTGCCTCAGCCAGTCTGACGTTTCTCGGAATAATTGTCTTGTAAATATTTTCATTCAGGTGCTCTTTTACGTTCTCTACAACTTCCAGGGACAGATTTGTTCTGGAATCGTACATCGTAAACACAACGCCCTCTACTTCTAACGCCGGATTCAGCTTTTTCTGAACAAGATTTACTGTCTTCAATACCTGGCTCAATCCTTCCAGTGCATAATACTCACACTGGATCGGGACGAGAACTGTGTTTGCCGCGGTCAGCGCGTTGATCGTAAGAAGATTCAGGGACGGCGGGCAGTCAATAATAATAAAATCATATTTCCCGTCCAGAAGTTCCAGATTTTTCTTTAAAATACTCTCTTTTTCTTCCATATCAAGGAGTTCGATCTCCGCACCCGCAAGGTCCACGTCCGACGGCATAACGTCAAGGCGCTCCTGCACACTCGGATTGATGCACTCTTCCACAGTGCATTCTCCCATCAGCAGTTCGTATACAGTATTGTCAATATTTCCTTTTTCCAGTCCAAGTCCACTTGTTGTATTTCCCTGCGGATCAAAGTCCACCGTCAATACTCTCTGTCCTGCTTCAGCCAGGCAGGCGGATAAATTGATTGCGGTCGTCGTCTTTCCGACACCGCCCTTTTGATTTGTAATTGCAATAATACGTCCCATACCTCTATCCTTTCCGCAGGTCAGCTCTACTCTTTTTATCGTGTATCTATCTCGCATTTCAGCCTGTTTCACCTCTTTTTACCGGTCTCACAGGCCTTTTCTATCGTTATATTTCTTTATAATTTCACTATTAAGACATTAGCGAAACTTAGTATAACACAATTTCCCCTATTTTCCTATTGATTTACCCTATAAAATTAAAAATGTTTCACGTGAAACATTTTCGCAAATCATACAATCTGTATTTTCTGACCTTGTTCTAAATCGCGAGTGTTTCACGTGAAACATTGTAGTTATCGTTCCTTAAATTTCCTTTTTGGAATTATATTGATGTTTCACGTGAAATATTGATCTTCTTCAGAAACATTTCACATTTTCGCCTGTTGTATCTCC
>CAVIYT010000105.1:0-4657 GCA_963646925.1 Paludibacteraceae bacterium | reverse complement strand
ACTTGACAAGAGGTCATTACATATCAGTTACGCTGTGTCATAATTGTCTGCCAGATACTTAGTAAACTAATTTGTTAGCTTGCTAAGTATAATAAGACATTTGTGGGGAGAAGTCAATGAAAAAATTGTGAAGAATTTGTGAGCAATGATGGAGATTGTGAAATTTAAGGAGAGGAGTGGGGGGATGCCTGGAAATGCTGCGAGCGTGATGATGGGAAATAGGATGAATGTGAATAATGAACGGCACGAATTGTGCCTGAGTTTTGTGCATGTATACAAAATTGCTTTCAGGAGTAAAAAAGTGCTTACGAAGTACTGGAAAATATTGTATACTGCGTTCAAATAGAGATTGAGAACGCAGTGAGATGCACACGAAAAGAGCAGTGGAGTCGCAACGAGTTTTGTTGGCTTCGCTGCTTTTTTTATGTCGTGTGTCTGGAAGGATTTGCTGATAGCGGCTTTTCAGGTGATGAAAAGACAGAGTGGGCTGGTAGATGGAACTTTAAAAGCGCTTTTCGGCACTGTTTTTAGAAAAGTACTCACGTCGTTTTCATGAGAAAGTTTTAAAATGAAAAGGAGAAAATGTATGCCAAGAAATAAGAGAGAAAGTCTGATCTACACCGTATTAATGTGCTTCACAATGGTGCTCTGGATGAGCATTTACAATGTGACGCTTCACATGGGAATGTTAAACCTCACAACGATCCGCGAGGCCTGGATCGGTTTCCCGATCGCCTACGTGTTTGCCATGTGCATGGACTGGTTCGTGGTTTCCGGACCGGCGAAGGGATTCGCGTTCCGCTTCCTCGTAAAACCGGAGAGCCCGGTGCTTCACAAAGTGATCGCCGTTTCCTGTTCCATGGTAGTCCCGATGGTGATCATCATGTCCATGTATGGTGCCATTGAAGGATGCGTAAAGAGCGGGGATTTCAGCCTCCTGCCGATCATCTGGCTCACAAACATTCCGAAAAACTTTGTGATGGCACTCCCGTTCCAGCTCATCGTTGCGGGACCGCTTGTCCGTAAGGTGTTCCGTGGGGCGTTTCCGGAGGGAACTGTGTTAGCGTAAATATATGAAAAGAGCTGCCTGTGTTTTCTCTGCGATAGGATTTACCTATGGGAGAGAAAGCGCGGGCGGCTCTTTTCTATACTCACTGTACATTTCTACTACTTTTAATGAGCTGAACAACGCCAATAAAGTGCCGGATACGACAGAAAAACTGCCGGATAATGGGCTGAATCAACAGATTACGCCTTGCTATGTTCAGTGAGGAATGACACAAAACGAAAATGCTTATCCAGAATATTTCCAATGATGCCGATAACCTTACCCATCGTAAACGCGGCGAGGATCGTTCCGATTCCAAGACCTTTGATGTGGCCGAGGAAGAAGAAAGTCAGGCCGGCGGTCACGGCGAGGCAGGTTACGTCGAAGGTGATCTTTGCCCGGGAGTATGGAACCTTCAGGATGTCGGACATTTCACGCGGGAAGAGGTCTGTCGGGACGATCGGGAGTCCGCAGCGGTTGGAGAGGGCGATTCCGAGGCAGAGAACCAGGTAGCTTATGATAAAGTAGATGATCTGGCATCCGAGTCCCATCGGGAGTCCTGCGAGGGCTGCTTTGTATACATCTAACATCTTACTGAAGGCAAAGCCTACGACAAAACTAAAGAGGTATGTGGGAACGAATTTTTTACGTAAGATCATAAGAACTGCTACGAGTGTTCCCTGGAAAATATAGGTCCAGGTGCCGAGTGTCATTTTCGGGAAGGATTCCGAAAAGGCGTACGGGACGCTGGAGATTGCTGAGATTCCGGCACCGGAGTTCAGCATTAAGACGACGCCGAAGCTGTTGATTAAAATTACAATAAGAAGTGCGAGTTCACCGCGCCAGACAGGGCGCTTGTTAGTTAGTTCATTTGTATTCATGTCACATCTCCTGTTAGCTTATAATATGTAAAAATCGAACGTTTACCATTGTAGCGCGCTAAAAAGAGATGTGCAAGTCTTTTTCTTCATCTAACCAGTACCTGGTGCAAAGAGGACTTCAGCCACAGACCACATGAGCGGAAAGTATTTGTAATCGCTTACTTCGTCCAGCTAATCCCAACATAGAAAAGACTTTAAGCACAGGACACAAGAGCAGAGAGTTGGCAATCCCTTTTCTAATTCAGCCAGTACACAGCGCAGGGAAGACTTGGGGCACGGACCGCCTGGGTGAACCCTCCCGGAATCCCTCAAGTGTCTGCGCCCCAAGTCTTCCCTGCGCGTATCTCTCGCCAAATTACTCGGTGTAGGAATATGGTTTTACCGGTGCCTGGTCGGCTGTATGTTCTCCAATGATCTTCTCCATCCAGATCATATCATACCAACGGTTAAACTTATAACCGCAGTTCTCAAAAGTTCCGCAAAGCCGGAAACCGAGATGTTCGTGGAACTGGGCACTGTTCTTATTTAAATATTCATCCTCAACCTTCGGATATCCAATGCAGGCATAGAGATTCAGAATTCCCATAGCTTTCAGCCGTTCCGCCAGAGCTTCATAAATTTTTCTGCCAAGCCCACATTTCTTCGCGTTGTGATCCAGATAGATCGTGAGCTCACTGGCCCAGTCGTAAGCGGCACGTCCGACGAAAGCGTGGGCGTAGGCGTAGCCCTCGATCTTGCCGTCCCGTTCGATGACGAGATAAGGGTATTTTTTCATGATGTCCTTCATGCGGTTCTCAAATTCCTCAAGGGATGGGACATCATATTCGAAGGTGATTACGGTGTTCTCTACATAATAGGTGTAGATTTCAAGGATTCTTGGGGCATCTGATAATTTTGCGTCTCTTATTGTAATGTTGGATTCCATAGTGGGGGCCCTCCTTTGTGAGCTGTTATAAATTGGGGTTATTATAGCACTAACAGGAATGGAGAACAAGATGAAAAGGTATTCAGATTGACAAGAGAAGTTTGTGAGAGGTACAATAACGTCAGTTTGTAACAAAAGGAGTACGTGATGGATTTTACAAGTTTATTTAACATGCAGGGTATGATGTTCTGCATTCTTGCGTTGGGATGGTATCTCAGGAAGAGCGGGATGATCGATAAGAGCGGAAAGGCGCTGCTCAGCAGTCTCGTGATGAATGTGACGCTTCCAGCGAGTATCGTAAAGTCGTTCCAGATGGAGTTTAGCATGGATATTTTAAAGCTGACGCTGGAAGTGATCGTGATCTCGTTTCTGATTCAGATTTTCTCAAATCTCCTGAGCCGTGTGCTGTATCCGGGTTGGAGCGAGGAGAGTAAGAAGGTCCTGCAGTACGCGACCATCGTCTCGAATGCGGGTATTCTTGGAAATGCCATTGCGGAGGGAATTTTTGGAGATCTTGGAATCATGTACGCGGCGGTCTACACGATTCCAACGAGAATTTTCATGTGGTCAGTGGGACTTACCTATTTTACAGAGGCGCCGACAAAGAAAGAACTTTTAAAGAAGGTCGTGACACACCCGTGCATCATCGGAATTTTCACGGGTATGGTGCTCCTGGCATCCCAGTTCCAGCTTCCTGGATTTGTAAATCAGACAGTCCGGACGATCGCGGGGGCGAATACGTTCTGCGCCATGCTTCTGATCGGTTGTACGCTGGCGGAGATCCCGTTTAAAAAGGTGTTCACAAAGGAAGTTTATTATTACACGTTTATCAGATTGTTTCTGATTCCTGTAATCGTTCTGTCAGGCTGCCGTCTGTTCAGAGTCGACCAGCTGATCACAGCGGTATGTGTGCTTCTGTCCGCAATGCCGGCAGCGAGCACCAGCGTCGTTCTTGCCGTTAAATACGGAAAAGACGACCGCCTCGCAACAAAGATCGTTGTCTTTTCGACGGTCGTCTCATTAATTACTCTGCCTATCTGGTGCTTTTTCCTTCAGTAGAGCCTGAGAGATAGTACCAGAGGTTCATTCGGATAAATTCATACATACTTGGCCGGAATTCCCGTTTCTTATATGGGATTCCGGCTATTTTTAATGCTTCCTGCATCACCGGATTCGAGTGGCAGCTTCCGCAGAGTCCAGACGCGTGGTAGAGGACGGAGAGGAAGGTCTCGCTGGCGTCATGGGCGGAGAGACCGAGGCGGTCTTCCATCAGCTTACAGAAAGCGTCCCTGCCAACATGATAGCTTTTCTTAAAGCAGGCCAGGCGGCATGCGGTCACATGGACCTCGATGATCGTGCAGAGGATATCGCTGTAGCGGAGATAGTCCCGGTGAGCGTTTAAGACATCCGCCCAGGCAGCCGCAAATTCGTCCGGGGTAAAAGTTTTTCCTTCCGGGAAGGCGGCGATGAGGTCATCAAAGTAGGCATGCATTTTGTCGGAGCAGATCTCGAGGTAGATCTCTTCCTTTGTTGTCACATATTTATAGAGGTTTGCCCGGGTCCAGGACAGTTTTCCGGCAATGGTGGAGAGGGTGATCTCCTGGTAGGGGACGGAGCAGAAGAGCTCGTCTGCCGCGGCCTTGATCTCGGCCATCCGGGCCTGTTTTTGTTCTTCACTTCTTGCGCGTACAAAGTCTGTCATGGAATCACCTCCTGAGTGTTTATGTTTGTAAGTATTATAATTGATTTCCATCCACTTGACAAGGGAGTGGGCATATGCTAACATCAAAATAAGTTACAAAA
>CAVIYT010000104.1:0-4171 GCA_963646925.1 Paludibacteraceae bacterium | reverse complement strand
GTCCCGGCTCCCAGGACCGGCAGCGCGTCCAATATTCCGATTCCGCACCCAAACAAAAACGAATATGGATTTCCGATCACCGCCAGACCGAAGATGCAGACGGCGCTTGTGAGAAATAAAATAAACGCCTGTGTCTTCAGCCACGCGCTCACCACAGAAGCGATCCGTTCCCCAACCACTAGAAATTCCCGGTGAAACGCAGACCGGCTCCGCTTTTCCCTTAGGTCATCCATCTCCTGCAGGGTCAGGATCACCGCGGCAAAATAGATAAAAAAGAGAACGATCCCGGCAGCCGCCACGCGGAGCGCTGACATGGACCGGTCCATGAGAACCGGCATCGTAGAGCTTTTAAAGATCTGCCGGACCTCTTCCACTCCACGCCCCACAAGTTCCACCAACGCGTCCGCCTTAAGTCCCATTTTCTGCTCCAGAAGACGGCAGATATCCGTGAGCCGCAGATCAAGTGCGGAAAGCCAGTCTGGAAATCTCCGGATAAAAAGACCTGCCTGGTTCACCGCCATGCTGCCTCCCGCATAAAGAAGTCCGAACACGAGGCATGACAGCACCAGAAGTTCGATCCCACCAATAAACGATACCGGCAGATGACGCGTCTTTTTGCGAAACGGCACCGCGATGAGGTTCGAGAGAAACCGCACCGAAGGCCGCAGAAACAACGCCGTCCCATATGCACATAAAAAGGGAATCACGAGGGGTAAAAGATAACGGAACGCTCCGTATACCGCACCCGTGATTCCCAGAATCAGTAGAAATTTCTTCAGTTTTTTCTCAGGACTTACCATGGAATCACCCGTTTTCTGATTTGTACTTCCTTTGTACTGCTCATAGTATGAGCGGAAATTCCCGCGATATGCGCGCCGTGGGTCGATTCTTCAGTTTGTTTTTTCCTTGTGGCATTTCAATTCTGTGTAACCTCATCGTACATGCATACGCTAATTGCATCAGCTATAAAGTTAAACAACTAAAGCCTGAGTATTATTTCAATATCCCCTCTTCTGCTCTGCTCAAAACATTTTGTAAAGCAATATATTTTTACTATTTCTACTGCTTTAAAAATCATATTTTCTGAAATAACTGAAATGCCCCTCCACTCGGTTCCATCTCAAATGTCATCTCTTTTTTCGTCACCGGATGCAAAAACGTCAGCGATGAGGCACAGAGGGCGATCGACTCTCGTCCACTTCGCATATTTCCTGCTGCAACTCTTCCTCCCACCAGATTTCTATCTCCTGCTGCGTTCACAATTCCCAGGTCTGCATTTCCTTTCGTATCGGTTTCAACAGTACCCGCAGTCACCCCATACTTCATATCCCCATATAGCGGCGTCCCATGATGTGCCATCTGCACGCGGATCTGGTGGTGCCTTCCTGTCTTCAGCGCAACTCTCACCAGACTTAACTCCGTTCCCGGCATTCCGACGACATCCCCGTCGATCGTCTTTAAGACTTCATAGGACAGTTCCGCCTTCTTCGCGCCAGTTATCCCCTTATCCACAACCTGTGAATAATTCCCGTCCGGTGTTTTCACCAGATAATCCACATAGTTATCCACCATATTCACAGGTCTTCCGTGGACAACTGCCGTGTAAATTTTTTTCATCTTATGGCTCTGAACCTGCTCACTTAAAGCAGCCGCGACCCGCTTTGTCTTCGCGTACACCATCACACCGGAGACAGGCTTGTCCAATCTGTGGATAACTCCAACATAAGGCTCCTTTCCCGGTGTGCATGATTTGTTGATAACTAGGTGTTTTTTTACCTCACTGACCATGTCCGGCGCAAATCGTTTCGCCGCCTGGGATTCCACCCCGGCAGGCTTTACCGCCACCAGGATCTCGTCGTCCTCATATAATACTTTTAACATCAAAATATTTCCCCTTGCATATTTTTATCGTAAGTGGTATAGTATATTCAAACACAATAAGTAGTTTTTAATACTACATGTTGCATTCTAAGCATTTACTTTAAACCTTGAAACCAGAATCTGTGTTTATTTACCGCAATGATCTGAAATTTGTCCATCAAAACCTGTTGTCACAGATCCAGATCGGGCTGATTCGTTTCCTGCAGTCACGCACACTCTGATTTCCAATATTTTTCCCTGTTCAGCACAGGTTACTCATTCGTTAGATTGGAGGAATGATTATGGAACTGAAAATAAAGGATCCCGGAAGTGCATTGACCCACTTTATCGCAATGCTGGCCGCTATGGCTGCCGCGACACCGCTTTTAATTAAAGCCGCGTCCGTCCCAGGAACCATGCACTTAAAAGCACTCAGCATCTTCATCGTCAGCATGATCCTGCTCTACGCCGCGAGCACGATCTACCACACCTTCGATATCTCAGAACATGTCAACAAAATTCTCCGGAAGCTCGATCACATGATGATCTTCATTCTGATTGCCGGAACCTACACGCCGGTGTGCCTGATCGTCCTCGGAAACAAGTCCGGCTACCGGATGCTGTCCCTGGTATGGGGAATCGCCATCGTGGGCATCATCATCAACGCCCTCTGGATTAGCTGCCCGAAGTGGTTCTCCTCCGTGATCTACATCGCGATGGGCTGGGTATGCATCATGGCGATCCGCCAGATCGTCGCGGCTCTCACACCTGCGGCTTTTGCGTGGCTTCTCGCCGGCGGCATCATCTACACCATCGGCGGCGTGATCTACGCGCTGAAACTGCCGATCTTCAACTCAAAGCACAAAAATTTCGGCTCCCACGAAATCTTCCATCTCTTCGTCATGGGCGGAAGCTTCTGCCATTACATGATGATGTATGGATATGTGGCTGCCGCGTAAGATCATCTGCTGTTATACCATTTATCATCTTTTCATTCTCCGGCGCGGCGCAAAAACCGCGCCATTTTTAGTATATCAGACTTCTTCACCTTTGTCATTCTGAACCAGGCCATTCCTGTACATAACCCAGGCACTTGCAATAATCAGAACTGGTTTAAAAAACGGTCAGACCGATTGGCCTAACCGCTTTTCCTCACTGAATCGTATTCGGATTTCATCTAAACTTCTATCTCTTCCGTCTCTCCTCGTCCCTCTTCCGCTTCTCTTCCAGCAGTCGGTTGAACTCTTCTTCCGTGTCTCCGCCTTCTGCCAGGAGACGCTGTCTTCTCTTTTCTCTTCTAAGAGCTGCAGCTTCGGCTTCTTTCTTGTTGTTCTGGATCGTAAACCAGATACCGCCACCGATCAGGGCTGCTGCCGCGAGAATTCCGAGGGCGATGAGGACGATCTTCACTGGAAATCCAGCCTTCACATCCTTGCTGCCAGCCGGATCCGACGCATCCGCGTCATCTGCGGCTGTGGTCACATCCGTCTCGCCCATGGTCTCTGTCTCGGTCTCGGCATCTGTGCTCTCGTCATCTGCAGACGGATTTACTGCATCCATGCTCTCCTCAGACGGATCTTCCGCCGCCGTAGTCTCAGTTTCTCCTGCTGCTTCAGCCGCCGCAAGCGCTTCCGCCCCCGCCTTCGTCATCAGGTAGGCGGAACCGATCTTTCTCTCATTGTAAATGTAATTCAGGATGCCGACAGTTCCCTCCGGCGCTCCATCCGGAACAGCGCCAAGGCTTAACTCCGCGTCCGCGAATGTGGCTTCCTTCGGAAGTGTGATCATCTTTCCCGCCTGGATCGCCAGGTCTGACGGCGCGTAGCTTGTCCCGTTTACATCCACCTGGTCCTCTCCCGTGACATATCTCGTCTCATTCTCCGCGATATCCACGTTCTGGAACCGGCTCAGGCCAAACTGTAAAAGATTTTTTCCGTCCACGAAATACTGTCTCGGACTTCCCTTTAAGATGACGGACACAACGCGTCTTCCGTCCTTCTCACCGTATGTAACAAGAGTGTTTCCTGCTTTTAAGAGATATCCGGTCTTTCCGGCAACCGCCTCCGGGCAGTAGAACTCACTGGAAGTGTCCTCCGTGATCACGAGACGATGCTCATTTCTGACGCTCGCGCCATCCGGGTTGTTCGTGGTCGGTCCCACCTTCCATGACTTCGCGGAGCTGATCTCGAGAAGCTTCGGGTTGCTGTAGGCCGCAGCCGCGATCTTCGTCATATCGAAGGCTGTGACTACCTGGTCATCGTTGTTGAGGCCCGACGGGTTCGCGAAATGGCTCTCCGTGCAGCCCAGCTCC
>CAVIYT010000103.1:0-3498 GCA_963646925.1 Paludibacteraceae bacterium | reverse complement strand
GTCAATAAGCTTGCGGATACGGTGGGATATTCCTTCAATCCGGTTGGTGATGGAAAATCTTTATCCGGCTTTATGCCTTACAAGGATGCGGATGTAAAGATTTCCTATGAAAAAGTGGACGATGCCAGCCTTTCCAACAATAATGTGTTGATGACTCAGATCAGCGACTTTATGAAATACCGCATTGTGGAACAGGTTATGGATGAGAATGGAATTTTGAGTTCACTGGGGAAATTTGAAAACGTTGATGATGATATGGATGCGGTCAAAAAAAGAAAAGAAATTTCCGAAAAAAGCCAGAAGGCGATGGAAGACATCCAGGATTATTATGATACATTGAAAGCGATCGCGGCATATCCGGATTATCTTGACGGTTTATCCCTGAAGTTTATGGCCTACAGCGATAAGCTGGAAGCAGTTGTAAAATCAGAGGAATATGAAAAATATACTTATTATCTGGAGCATAGGGAGGAAATCGAAGCCGCCCTGGAAATGTTTGATAGTGACGGGGAAAATACAGATACAGAAAACAGCAGTTCCGAGGATGATTCGGAGAGTGATACAGAACTGGCAGATATGGTGGAGCTGTATGACAAATATAAAGATTTTGATGTGGATGAATACCTTGATGATCTTGAGACGGAGTTATTGGCATATGAAGATCCATTGACGGATCCGAAAGGTGAGCCGATTAATTTCGATAATGCAGGCGAAGCAATCAGTGCTCTGAGGGCACAGACAGATATGCTGGACAATACTCTGAAGACATTAAAGCAGCAGGTAAAGGATCTACAGGAACAGCTTGCCAGCTGTTCTGACGATATCAGAGAGGGAATCGAAGCGGAAATAAAGGATCTGGAAGATATTTTAAAACTTTCGGATCAATTCAGGGAAGTATATGAACTGATTGAGCCAGTCAATCAGGATAAACTGAAAAATGAAAGAAATAAAAGTGACTTTGCCTATGAGACAGATAAACTGAAGGATGTCCGGAAACAGATCTTAAAGGGCGAAATTCAAGCGGGGACTGCCCGCACGTGGAATACAAAAATATGGGGACAATGGTATGACTTCAGGACTGATAAAAGAGAGTTTTACGAGGAACTGCAGAAATTCTGTGAAGGCGGAACAAGCGGAAACGGTGATAAAGATGCGGGAAAGAAAAAAATAGAAGAGGCAGAAAACGCGCAGAACGAGGCGGAAAAAGAACTGAATACACCTGAGCAAACCCAGGCAAGAAATATTCCGGACGGAATTGCGTCACAGTTGAAATCAGGTGGATCCGCGGGAGATGTGCCGGGATTCAGTGAGTATTTTTCAGGAGGATTTTCCCTGAAAAATCTGGCGGCAGGCGGAGAACACGCGTTGGATAAGTTTCTTGTCACCAGTTACGATTTCGGAATGTTTTCAAGCCGGGTGACGGGTGTGAAAACTTCAGAGAAAAACAGCTCTGAAACAACCACAGAGGAAGATAAAAAGAATTCCAAGAGAGATGTCAGCCTGACTGGTTACGAAATGTCACCGGACATCAACTATCTGTATGGAGCCGAACTGGAATATCTTCTTGGTGGATATAATAACTCGGTATCAAATCTGAATAAATCGAGGAATATTATCTGCGGAGTGCGGGAGACGATGAACTTTGCAGCCAGTTACGCAATCACGGAAGTAAATGAGGCAATCAGCGCGGCGGCAGATGCGGCAGCAGCGGCAGTAGCGGCAACCGGAGTAGGCGCGGCGGTGGCTCCACTTGTGCGGGTTTCAGTCAGCGGTGCCCTGAGACTGGCATTTGCTTCCATAGAGACAGCAGCGGACTGGAAAGAGTTAAAGGAACGGGATAAAGTAGTTTTTATGAAAACGGAGCTGGAAGACCTGAATGGAATTTCGGGAATCGCCTCATTGCTTCATATCGACATTCCGGAGTCCTCGGAGGACAAATTCGGGCTTACATACGAGGATTATATGTTTGTGCTGCTCTGTATTTTCACAGATTCAAATACGCTTACTTCACGAACGGCCAACCTGATCACACTGAACATGAATCAGGCAAAGCATAAAGGAGGCGAATGGTCGTCTCTTGACTTTAAGATGCAGGATACTGTGACAGCGGTAAAAGCGACCTGCAAAGTGAAGGCTGATTTTGTTGTACTTCCCGATAATTTTGCAGAAATGTTTTATTCAGGTACGAGTACGGAAGCGTTGATTGAGCGCCTGGAAAATCACTATTTCGGATACTCTGTCATTCGGGGATATTAAAGGGGGAAAGCGGTACATGCGGTGGAAAAAAACAGGACAAGAGGGATTACTGACTGTTGAGGCGGTTCTCGGCCTTGTGCCATTTATCCTTGTGATTCTTGGAATTATTTCTTTTATTGATATTTTTGCAGTCCATAATAAGATTCAGTATGCCATGCATCAGATGGGAAATGAGATCTCGGCGTACACATATTTTTATCAGGCGCTGGGAATCCGCTCTGCGGACCTGGGATTAAAGGCGGATGTTGACAAGCAGACAGAGCCATTGGATCAGACATTGAATGATCTCTCCGGCTTCCTGGAGCAGGTCGGACAATTTGAAGATGATCTGAGCGGAATATCGAGCGGTTCATCGTCCATTTCCGGAACCATTGAATCGGGAAAAAATACAATAAATAAAGGACAGCAGCTGGCAAGCTCAGCGGGGGCTCTTGTCAGTGACCCAAAACAGCTGCTTCGCAGTATTGTCTATCTTGGAATAGAAAAAGGCGAGCAGAAAGCAAAAACATGGCTTCTGGGCTGTATCTCAAATGGTATGTTTCAAGTTTATCTCGATGAGAGTTTCGCAAAACACAGGCCGATGTCCGCGGATGAATATCTGGTTCATTATGGGGTGAAAGATGGAATCAATGGCCTGGATTTCAAAAACAGCAGTTTTATGAATGATGACCAATATCGGATGATCGATCTGGTGGTGGAGTATGACATTGAGGTGTATTTCTTCAAGCTCTTCTTTAAAGATCCGACGATCCACGTCGTTCAGAGATGTGAGGTTCCGGCATGGCTGGACGGAGACGGCGTGACATATTCAAAATAGCAGGGGTATGAAATGAATGAGTATTTAATATTGGCGGCGGGAATGATCCTGCTGCCGGGAATTTATGTCTGCCTTACATTCTGGCAGACGGAAAAATTCAACGGAATATCAAAATTTGAGATGATCGTCCTCACGGCGGCGGAGATCGCGTTTCTACGGATGTGGAGAGCGGACAGCGCCGGGGAAGTGCCATATATTTTATCGCTGATGAAATATGTGATGCTCGCGTTCATGACATACTTCTGTGTGGAAGACCATAAAGAGCAGCTGGTTCCCAATCGTGTACTGCTGCTCCTTCTGGTATTGTTTCCCATTCTGTTAGGCGGATATGGGATCCATGATATGGACACAGTCTTAAAGATTATACCGTCGATCATTCTTGGATTTTTATTCTGTCTGTTCTCCTTTGGACTCGGATATCTTCT
>CAVIYT010000102.1:0-13685 GCA_963646925.1 Paludibacteraceae bacterium | reverse complement strand
CTTTTTCTCATCCGGGAAAATATCTTCATCGTCAAAGGCATCTTCCCCACGGCTGATAAACACATCCTCGTCCTCGTGGGATCCTCCCGGAATAGGATCCTCCTCAAACGGAACGCGCTCCACATCATCCGCCGTGTCTTTCTCAGACCGGCTTTCCGCACTCTTCTCTTCCTGGGAAGCCTCCGCGTTCTCAAGCGGTCTGCCGCCCATGGTGATCTTTCCCTTAAAAATATCCGCCGGATCCGGCTGCATGGTTCTTGTCTCAGCCTTTGAATCCGTCTTTTCCTCTTTATATGTATTGGAAGCAGCTTTCCCCTGCTTCGTCTCATCCACCTCGGTCACAGCCTCGGCATCCACAACGCCCATATAGCCGCCGGCAATTCCGCCGAAATCCGGGTTCTTCGAGAGGTCTGTCGCCGCAAGGTCCACGCCCTCCACACGTTTCTCCTCCCGTAGTCTGCGTTTTTCCGCCTGGCGCTCCTCATGGATTTCTTTTCTTCTGCTGTAGTCTTCCTTCGCGTACTGATACGCCTTTCCGCTTCCGCTCTTCACCGCGGAAACGAAGGATTTCTCCGTAATGCAGACTAATGAGATGATCATAAATACAAGGAGCACCACATAGGCCCCGATGGTTCCCACTGCCGTGTGGAGGATCATAACGAGGACGCCGCCGATCACGCCGCCGCCAAGGCCGCTGGCTCCGGCAGACTCATAGATATCGAGGATCGTCTGTCCTTCCTGATATCCGCCTCCGAACACGAGCTGTGCGAGACCGCAGAGCACGATCAGAAGCACCTCCACCGCGATCATTTTATAGACCGCGCGGATATTTCCCTTGTTGGAAGCATAAAATAACAGTTCTGCGAACAGCAGCAGCGGTGCCAGATAACCGATGCAGCCGAACACGCCCAGCATGATCTGGCTGAAGAAGTCTCCGAGAAAGCCGCAGATATGGAAGTTGCTTAAAAACAACAGCACACATACCGCAAACGTGCCGAGGATCGCCGCCTCGGACTGTAAAAATCCGGTATCTTCCTCGTACTGCGATTCCGGTTCTCTTCTCTTTGCGGAAGATCTCGTCTCTGTTTTCGTTGTCTTATTTTTAGGCGCCTGTGCGGATTTCTGCGTTGTCTTTGATGTGGATCTTGTTCTCGCGGACGCCTGTGATTGTTTTGTCGTTTCTTTTTGTTTCCTGGTTCCAGCCAAGTGCTTTTCCCCCTTTAACTTTACAGGGCAAATACCCCAGAGTATAGTATACAAAAAAAAATTCCAAAATGCAACCGTAAGAAATCACAAATCGAACATATTTTCGATTACTCTCATCTAAGTCCAGTTTCACCTATTCTTTTCTCGCTATAGTTTTCAGACATCCACACTATTTCAAAACCTCTTTGATCTGAAATTTATTCTTTTCATTTTTCATCTTTACGATCCTTCATCAGCGCATTCAGCTTCTCCATGGCATCCCGGATCCCGCCTTCCCCGTCGATCAGTCCGCACTCCACCGCCTCTTTTCCGACCAACACTGTCCCAAGATCCTTCGTCAGCATCTTCGTGTTGTGCATGAGCTGTTTTAATTTTTCCCGGTCGATCTTGCTGTGCTCCGACACAAAACTTATGATCCGGTCCTCGATCATCTCAAAATACTCGTAGGTCTGCGCCGCCCCGATCACCATCCCGCTCATCCGCACCGGATGAACCAGCATAGTCCCCGTCGGCACGATAAAGGAATAATCTGATGCCACCGCGAGGGGCACCCCGATGGAGTGGCTGTCCCCGATGACTAAAGACACCGTCGGCTTACTGAGGGACGCGATCATCTCCGCCAGGGCCAGTCCGCAGCTCACATCCCCGCCGATGGTGTTCACGAGAACAAGGACACCGCCGATCTTCTCATCGCTCTCCACCTTCGCCAGTTCCGGCAGGATATGTTCATACTTTGTGGTCTTCGTGCTCCCAGACAGATTATCATGTCCCTCGATCTCCCCGATAATGGACAAAAGATGGATCCTTTTTCCATTTTCCTCCAACGTCACCTGCCCATTCTCCCGTATCCGCTCTTCCGCCGCCTTTGTCTCCTTCTGTTCCTTCTCATTCATAACAAAAAAACTCCTTTCCGCCATACCAGGTACACCCAGTATGCGCAGAAAGGAGTTTTGATATACGATTCGATCAGGATCTGTTTCCGATCACATCCACGATGCAGACCGGAGTTCTGTAGTTCCAGGTAGAGATCTTGATTCCACTTCTGCGGCTCGCCGCGTGGATGATCTGACCGTTGCCGATGTACATGGCAACATGGTTGATCTTTCCCCGGCTGCTTCCGTAGAAGATCAGGTCGCCCGGCTTCATCTGGCTGGACTTGATCCGCTTTCCGCTGTTCGCCTGGGAACCGGAGTAGTGCGGAAGGGAGATTCCGAAATTCTTCATAACGGACATGGTAAATCCGGAACAGTCAGCACCTCTCGTGAGGCTCGTGCCGCCCCATACATACGGATTTCCGAGGAACTTCATTGCGTAGTTTACGATCCGGCTTCTCAAGGAAGCGCTCTCCTCTGTCGGTGAGAACTTGATTGCCTCAGACAGGGCGTAGCGCACCTCAACGAATTCGGAGGATACATAGGCGGAGGAAACCTCATCGTTTCCGTCGCCTTCGCCGCCCTCATCGAACTCGATCTTTACCCAGCCGTCAAGCTGTTCCGCAACGTGATACCGCTCGTTCTCAGAGATCTGGGTCCAGATCTTCGCGTCGGTGGACGGTTCTGTTCTCGCGTTTAATCGGTCCGCATGGACGATTGCCATAAGCTCCGCGTGACTCATCGCGGCCTCTTTCGCCGCGTCTCCGGTCAGGATATACTCACTCTTTACATATCCGGTGATTCCGCCGGAACTGATCTTATACCAGCCGTCGGCATCCTCCAGGATCTCGCAGCCCGCATAGCTCGGAAGCTTACCGATGATCTTTTCGCTCTCACCGGCTCCGGCACGAATATTCAGGTAGTTGGATACATTGGATACACCCGGACGGTCATAGAAGTTTAAGACCATGGCCTTCATATCCAGCTTGTTTGCCTCATTCATGCAGAAACGTTTCTCCGCGTAATCCGCAGAAATATAGCCGCTGGAGATCTGATACCAGCCGTCCGTCTCCCCGAGAAGCTCATGAAGCTCTCCCTGAAGACACTTGCCAACGATATTTCCATCTGTGGACGGAGTCTCACGGATATTCAGGTTGTCCGCAGTAATATATACACGTTCCTTTACGAGATCTTTCGCCGCTTCCTTCGCCTCATCCCCGGTGAGGATATATTCTGCGCTGGCATATCCCTCGACTTCGCCGGAGCTGATCTTTACCCAGCCGTCTAAAGTCTCTAAGATCTCGCAGGCACTTCCGTCAGAGAGAGTTCCCACAACGTTCGCCGCCTGATCCGGGTCTTTTCTGATATTTAAGTATCCGGTCACCTTCGCGATACCGAGATTTGAGTAGGAATCGATCACTTCCTGGATCTTCGCGTCGTTCGCCTCCGCTTCCGACTCGATCGCTGCCCGGCTTTTCTCCTCCGCCTGAAGGGAAGATTCCTCGACGCTCTCACTCTCCGCCGCGGACTCGGAAGCCGCCTGGGCCGCCGCCATCTTCGACCGGACCGCCGTCACAGCTTTTCCGCCAAATACTACTGCGAGGACGATCGCCGCGAGAATCGCCGCTCCGATTACGAGGATCCCGTAGCGTTCCCAGAAAGACGGTTTTCTTCTTCTCTTTCTGCTCGCCTTGTTGATGGAATCCATATAGTTTACTGTATCTTTATCGTCATTCATAAGTTCTTCTCCATTACCATTTTCTGCTTTTTGGAAAACAGCCTGCACTCCAGCAGCGTTCCGTTCCCGGAAGTCATTCGCATGATACAAAAAGGCATATTCTGCCTTTTATTCTTCACATACAGAACATAGTGTAACATATTTGTAATAAAAAATCAAAAATTTTTCTGTGAAAAAAGTATAAACAATCTCACTCTCCGTTTCAGTCCCCTGTCATCCCATTTACTTTGTATTTTATTTAACACAATTGCAATTCTCAATTGAAAATATTGCTAGTTTTCTGTATAATATTTGTAAATATTTGTCCATTTTGCCTTAAAGTTTCCCCAACTTTTCTCTTTTCGGCCATCCATGGACATTCCGCAACCCGTCCACCTCTGTCAAAGTCTCAGGACTTCTCATCTACCCCGGGAGGTATCACCTCATGAAACATTATACCAGCCCACGCATCCAGAGGGCCCAGCTTTTTCTTATGAAAATGTCCTCTTATCTGGAAATTGCCTGCGCATTGATCCTGATCGTCGCGATTCTGATCGCCTTTGTACCGGTTCCTCAAAATCTGTACAGTCTTTATCTCGATAACGGTTTCGACCTGTCCGACTTTATGAAGAAAAGCTTCGATCTCGTCATCGGCGTGGAGCTCTTAAAGATGTTCTGCCGCCACGATATCGACTCCATCGTCGAAGTTCTTCTCTTCTCCGTGGCACGTCAGATGGTCATCGACCACCTTGCCATGAAAGAAGCTCTTATCGGCTGTATCGCCGTGGCGATCCTTTTTGCAGTCAGAAGATTTCTCTTTGTTCCGGTCTTAGATAATCCGGATGAGCAGGAACGAAAATTGGAAAAGGACCAGTACATCAAAGAACGGATCGCTGATGCTCTCGCGGCATACAAAAAAGAAATTGGAACGCCATCATTGCGGGAACGCGCGGAAACTTCCATCAACACGATGGATCTCACCAGTTACGACAATAATAAAAACGGAAGCGAGTAGAGATTTCTCTCTGCCCGCTTCTTTTTTACATTAATGGCGCAATGAGCCGCATCGCCTTTCCAAAGAACTTATGCAGCATCGGAAGCGCCTCCACACTCTCCTTTGTCATCCGCACGCACTTCGGCAGCGTCTCATCGAAGTCTTTCTTGATCTGATCCACCACCGGATTCTCATAAATATAAACACCGCACTCAAAATTCAGGTACTGGCTCCGGAAATCCATATTGACGGATCCCACCACCGCCTTCTCCCCATCGCTGACGAATGTCTTCGAGTGGACAAATCCTGGCAGGTACTCATAGACCTTCACACCGGCCTCAATGAGTTCCGTATAGTAGGAATGGGCCAGCATGAACGCCGACTTTTTATCCGGAATATGGGGCATGATGATCACCGTGTCCACACCGCGCTTCGCCGCGTAGGTCAGCGCCGTGATCATATCATCATCAAGCACCAGATATGGGGTCATAATATACACATACTTCTTTGCCTGGTAGATGATATCCAGGTAAAGCTGGTGTCCCACCGGCTCCCCATCAACGGGGCTGTCGGAAAACGGAATTGAAAATCCGTCCATGCTGAGCTCCGGCGCGTGGAAATAGTCCCCCGTGTCAAGATACGGGCTGTAATCGAAATCGGAATCCAGCTTTTTTGCGCAGACATCCCACATCTGAAGGAACATGACCGTAAAGCTCTTCACAGCGTCGCCTTTTAAGCGGATCGCGTTGTCTTTCCAGTGTCCGAACCGGACTTTCCGGTTGATATACTCGTCCGCAAGGTTCACGCCGCCGGTGTAGGCGGTATGGCCGTCGATCACAAGGATCTTTCTGTGGTCACGGTTATTCTGGCTCGTGGAGATCGCCGGGCGGATCGGATTGAAGATCCGGCACTTGATTCCCATCGCCTCCAGTTCTTTCGGGTAATCGTGGGGAAGGTTCGCGAAGGAGTTCATTCCATCATAGAAGACACGGACTTCCACGCCCTCCCGCGCTTTCTGCGCCAGGATCTCAACGATGGACTCCCACATCACTCCCTTTGAGATGATAAAGTATTCAACAAAAATATACCGCTTCGCCTTCTTCAGTTCTTCCAGAAGGTCCTCAAAGAACTCATCGCCCAGAGGAAAATACCGGAAATGGGTCCTGTCCCAGACTGGATAGCCGCCGCTCTCTTTCATGTAGCGGCTGAGGTTCGCGTTCCGCCTGCTTTTCCGTTCCAGGCGCTTATAGATTTCCGGATCCTGGGCCAGAAAGTGGTCTGTCCGCTTCTGGACCTGGTCGATCCGCTTTGCGAAGATCTTCGGCTCCATCTGAAGTTGGACAAACACATAAAACAGCGTTCCAAATACCGGAAACAGCAGGACCGGAATCAGCCACGCCATTTTAAAGCTGGCATTCTGCTTCTCATTTAAGATATGGATCGTGAGGATCGCGCTGATCACAGCGAAGGAACCGTATCCCCAGGCCTGGTATCGTTTATCCAGCCACACATAAAGCCAGAACAGCACCGCAAGCTGTAGCGCGATAAACAGTAAGAAGAACGCGGTTCGGCCGAATACGACTCTCAAGAGACCACGTTTTCCTTTTCCCCTCATTTCATCCATTTCCATCATAAATTATGCCTCATATCTTCTGTTAAGCCGCCGGAGGTTATTCCCCGGCGGCCTCTTTTTTATCAGATCCCATCTGCGCCAACGCGCGGCAGGATCCTTTAGTCTTCCAGTGCCTGTCTTAAATCTTCAATGATATCGTCCGCATCCTCGATTCCGACGCTTAAACGGATCAGGGACGGATCAACGCCCGCCTCCACGAGCTGCTCATCTGTCAGCTGGCGGTGGGTATGGCTTGCCGGATGGAGAATACAGGTTCTCGCGTCGGCAACATGTGTCACGATAGCGACGAATTTCAGCTTGTCCATGAACTCGCCTGCTGCCTGTCTTCCGCCTTTTAAGCCGAAGGAGATAACGCCGCAGCTTCCGTCCGGCATGTACTTCTCAGCCAGCGCATGGTACTTGTTGTCCTTTAATCCCGGATAGTTGACCCATTCCACATCTTCTCTCGCAAGGAGCCATTCCGCAACTTTCTGGGCATTTTCGCAGTGCTTCGGCATTCTGAGGTGCAGGGTCTCAAGACCTACATTTAAGAGGAAGGAGTTCATCGGGGATGGAATGGAGCCCAGGTCGCGCATGAGCTGAGCGGTCGCCTTTGTGATATAGGCTTTCTTTCCGAAGCGCTCTGTATACACGATTCCGTGGTAGGATTCATCCGGTGTGGTAAGTCCCGGGAATTTGTCCGCATGGGCATTCCAGTCGAAGTTTCCGCTGTCAACGATGCAGCCGCCGACAGTCATCGCGTGTCCATCCATATATTTTGTAGTGGAATGGGTCACGATATCCGCCCCCCACTCGAACGGACGGCAGTTGATCGGTGTCGCGAAGGTATTGTCCACGATCAGCGGTACGCCGTGCTTGTGGGCAAGACGGGCAAATTTTTCAATATCGAGAACAACTAACGCCGGGTTTGCGATGGTCTCGCCGAATACCATCTTTGTGTTCGGGCGGAACGCCTTCTCGATCTCTTCCTCCGGCGCGTCCGGATCTACCAGTGTCACGTCGATTCCCTGTTTCTTCATCGTTACGGTGAACAGGTTGGAGGTTCCGCCGTAGATCGTCGCCGCGCTGATGATATGGTCACCGGCGTTGCAGATATTGAAAGCCGCGTAGTAGTTTGCGGCCTGTCCGGAAGATGTGAGGATTGCTGCCACGCCGCCTTCCAGTTCACAGATCTTTTCCGCTACCGCGTCATTTGTCGGGTTCGCGAGTCTTGTGTAGAAATATCCCTCTTCCTCAAGATCAAACAGTCTCCCCATCTGTTCGCTTGTCTCATATTTAAACGTTGTGCTCTGATAGATCGGAAGAACTCTCGGCTCTCCGTTCTTTGGCTTCCAGCCGCTCTGGATACAGATCGTTGCTGGTTTTCTCTTCTCTCCCATAATGTTTCCTCTCTTTTCCCGGATCCTGTTGTCCGATATGTAAACTGCCTATTATCATATCACATTTCATCTTTCACATCAACCTACTAAAGTCCTATAGAAAACGCAGTTTCCACGTCAGCCGCAAGCTTGTCCGTGTCACGCCGACATTCCCATCTATAATTTCTTTCATATCCAGGAATCCGGCGTTAGAAATTGACTTTTCGCGCAAAAAAGGCTAAAATAGAGATAATATGTAGCTGCCTTTTTTAGGACAGCCGCAGGAATCCATTTTCGAAAGGAGTCTATTGCAATGGCATTTTTTACAGATATGAAACGCAGCCTCACCGAGACCGGTAAACAGGTTGCCCAGAAGACAAAGGAACTCTCCGACACAGTTCAGTTAAAGACACAGCTCTCCAGGGAGAACGAGGCGCTGAACCGCCAGTATGCCCAGATCGGAAAGAAAGTATTCGAGGCCGCAAAGGCTGAGGACGAGGAAGCTTACACCGCAGAGTTCGCCCTGATCCGCGAGAGCTTAAAGACCATCGACGAGCTTCAGGACAAGCTCTCCACCTTAGAGGGATTCATCCACTGTCCGGAGTGCGGCGCGAAGATCGAAAAAGCTGCTGTTTTCTGCAGCAAGTGCGGCGCGAAGATCGCGGAGGCAAAGCCGGAGGACGATGATATCGACGTTGTCGATACAGACGAGACTTCCGAAGCAGCTGACGAGGAAAAGGCTGATGAGACCTGCACCTGTGAGGCTGTACCGGATAAGAAGTTTGAGGCGGAATCCACCGAGACCGAGACCACTGTAAATGTGACAGAGGATCACGAATAGCGTATTTTTATACTGCTGAGATTCTATAACGCCAGAATCAAACAAATAACCAGAAAAGGACCGGCTGTGGACATACGATATCCTTCATATCGTCTCCCTCATCCGGTCCTTTTTATCTCATGTTTTCTGCTGTTATTTGATACCTTTTCTATCTCTCGCCCACGAACACCGTAATAAATGCCCCAGCCCCCATAAGCACGATTCCAAATAAGATCTCCCACATGGACAGGGAACCGAGCTTTGATACAAGTCCCGTATTGATAAAGATCGCAATCGGTGATGAGATCACGAGACCTAAGATCGCGCAGAATGTCTGCACGCCGTACTTCTCAAAGAGGAAGGTGATCAGCTTCGCGATCAGGAAGATTCCGAGGATCACGCCGATTCCAAACGGCGCTAAAAGCAGGATCCCGTCCTTCATTCCCATAAGGTCGAAGGCGCGGAGATTGTCGAGGAATGTCTTGATCGTGTTGATGATCGCGTAATAATATCCGAAGATCATAAGCATCATGGAACCGGAAACACCCGGAATTACCATAGTTGCGGAAGCCACGACGCCGAGGACAAATAAGATCACCATATTCACCGGAGTCACAGCGATCACAGTGAGGGCGTCCTTGCTCTCCTTTAAGAGCGGCATGCCGCCGGAGACCGCAAAGGCGATCACGAAGGCAAGAATTCCGAACACGCCGATCCCGCTGGAAGCCATCTTCGACTTCATGGAAGAAAAGATCGCCGGAAGTCCGCCGAGGATCAGGCCAACGAACGCCATGCAGGTGACGAATGTGTGCTTATCGAGCAGATATTCGATCGCGTAGGTAAATCCCACAATACCGATTCCGGCACCGATGATGATCGGGATCAGAAACAGGATGCTCTTCTTAAATTCCTTAAACAGGCCGGAAATAGAGCCGATCAGTCTGTCGTAAATTCCCAGTGATACCGCCATCGTCCCTCCGGAAACGCCCGGAATAATGTTCGCGATGCCGATCATGATCCCCTTTATGATATTTGCAAAAAATTCCATGTGAAACCTCCATTTTCTTTATCCGGATTCCAGAAAAATCCCCCCTCCATGCTCCCTCGTCAAATGTATCTTACGCCTTGGCACACGGGAATTTTCCATTCAGCCTCCGGACATCGGCAAAACCCGGCAGTTTCCTGCCAGGTTTTCCCTTCATTTCATACTTTCTCGATTATACATGATATTCTTTCATCTATCAATCACTTTCAAGCACTCCGATGCCTTCACTGATAGATTTTGCATCAATTTTACTATAATTTAACGCTTTTTCTAAGCAGTCTGGAACTTTTTCGCCCAGGATCCGGTACAGACGCTCATCCACAGCTCCGTTTCCGGAGAAAAACGCACTGTCCGGTTTCACATCCACATAGATCTCGATTCCGGATTCATAGGTGCAGAGGCGGTTTCTGTCAAGGAGGTTCTCAGCCACGCTGCTGGAGAGGATCTCGTTGATCTTTCTTACGTTCTCCTCGGAGCCGTCATTTACGATCGTGATCCTCTTATAATTGCTGTCGTAATCTCTGCTCACCGCCACTGTTTCCATCCTCTCGACTTCACTGTTTCCGTCGATGGTGGTTTCCACCACATCTTCTGTCGTGCCGGCCGCACTTGTATCTTCCCCGTTTGCGGAGATCTCATACTCCACCGGATACATGATCTTGATCTGTTCGACATCATCCGCAGTGAGCTTCGCGGTCACATCCACACCGGCCTGTTTCAACAGGGCGATGGTCTTCGTGAAGGACGGATATACCGGGAAGAAGTTTACCGCGTTCATATCATCCATGCGGAATCCGGAGGAAGTGTATCCTCTCTGGACACTGATCGTGCGAAGGTATTCACTCTCCGCCTTTGTAAGGAATCTCAGCGCCGCCACCGGTGCTTCCACAGCTCTCTCACTGATGGTGAGACCGGCCAGTTCTTCCTGGTACGCTGCGAGGATCTCAGAGCGGAGCGCGTCACCCGCATTCACTTCGGAAATATTGCTGTCTGACAGCCAGTAAATACCTGTAATATTCTCCGGCTGGTAGGACATTACCGGATAGGTGCCGTCCCTGTACTCTTTCATCGCGTAGATCTCATCCAGCGTGCTTCCGAGAGCCGCGCGGCTGATACTGTAAGAGCGGTAAACAGTCTTTCCGTTCTTCTGGCGGTATCCAGCCTGGACATAGATCATATAGTCGTTTCCATCATAACTGTAGGAGCTGTCTCCGTTTAACTTCCGGCCTCTCTGCTGCTTCGCGTTCTCCACCGCCTTCTCCGCAAGCGCCCGGACTGCCGTGTAGTCGGTAATTTTCATATTTGCGTCCGCGTAGTCACTTGCGTTCATATAACGCCAGCGGTAAGAATCCCCGTCCCGGTATGGAAGTCCATAGTCCACATCAGAGTCAAGGTTCATATTGATGGTCGCGGACTCGAAATTCTTCTCATTCGGAATATAGGAATCATATCCGAAAGCGTCTGTCCAGAAAAATCCCACAACAACAAGCGCAAGAACACCGCTGACCGCCGTCTGGACCGGGTTCGCGAAGAGTTTCGCGAAATCAAAATGGTAGATGATCTCGATGATGCAGCTGGAAAGGACAAGACCAAGAGCAAAACCGACTGCCGCCCATACGCCGCTGTAGTAGATACTCCAGAGGAATATCGTCATTGTTATCGTCATCGGCACAAGAATCAGGATCTTGATCGGCGCCTGGGTCTTCTTGAAAGCCATGGCCTTTCCCGCGGATTCCGACGGACGGATCTTATAGAGAACCAGTGCGACCGCCGCAAGAACCACTGCCACTGCGAGTCCGATCACACAGTATTTTAAGAGGCTTGCGCCGCTGTCTGTCGTATTCTGCAGATTCATCCGGATCCCAAAATCGATATCGTCATAAAACTGGTCCGTATGGAATACATCAAGTCCCGCACTCACCATTTTCCCGAAGTAACCGATCGGGGAACCATATTCCGCGAGCCAGAAGATATTGTTCCCTCTTCCCTGCGTCACAAAAAACAGGGACTTTAAACTCTCGATCAATACGGAGATCGCCGGCATATATCCGTAAAGAACACCTGCGCCAAGGATCGAGATAAAGAGATTTCCCGTCAGCAGCACGGCGATCACCATAACTGCGTATAGCAGAAGAAATCCGATCATGTTCACCGCGAAGGAGGCAAACATCATCTTCATGATCTCACCCGCCGCGACCCCATTTCCACAGAAGATTCCAAATGCCGCGAACATGTTGATAAGGTAAGCAGCTGCGATGATCAGGAATCCGTCAAGGAATTTCACCGCAAACAGCGTCTCTCTCTTCACCGGGAGACTGTTGTAAAAGTCGATCTGCTTTTTTGAGTGCAGATAGAGGAAACCAGTGAGTCCCAGGATCATTGCCGCGGCTCCGATGACCATGATAAGCGCGTAGTTTTCAAATCCCAGGATCCCTCCGGCGAGTCGAAGAATTTTCGTCTGCCGCAGCACCTCCGGCCCTATGTTTTCATATCCGGTACCGGAGATCAGCCATTCTTTGTACTGGTTTCCGACAGCTCCGATCCCCATGGCCGCCGCCATCGGCATCGCGAAGAACAGGGCAAGAATTGAGAAACCTATCGCCCAGAGTCTCCGCTTCAGGTCCTCCCTCATAAGTTTAGAAAATAAGTTTCTTGATGTCATACCCTGCCACCTCCGTTTCACTGATAAAGATCTCCTCCAAGGACAGTGGGATCAGCTCGAAAAACAGCGGTTCGCATGCCGCCATCTGACGCTCTACATCCTCTCTCGCCCCGCGGACCGTGATCGTCGCGAGACTTCCCCTGTACTCTGTCTTTAAGATGTCAAGATCCGTAAGGTCTTTCACTTTTACGCCAGGTTTTAAGACGCACTGGATCTTGTGAATGTTTAATTTCATGTCGTCCAGATCCTTTGAGAGCAGGATCCCGCCTTTATGTAAAAGGCCGACGTGATCGCAGATATCCTCAAGCTCTCTTAAGTTGTGGGACGCGATGATCGGAGTCAGGTTCCGCTCCGCCATATCATTTGCGAACAGGCTCTTCACCGCCTGGCGCATTACCGGATCGAGGCCGTCGAAGGTCTCGTCACAGAAAATATAATCCGTTCCCGCGCAGATTCCGTAAATGATGGAAAGCTGCTTTTTCATTCCCTTTGAGAACGTGGAGATCTTTCTCTTTTTGTCCAGGTCAAAGGACTGTAACAGGTGGAAAAATCTCGGTTCATCAAAGGTCGGATAGATGGACTTATAAAATTTCATAAGCTCCAACGGGGTTCCGTTGGCGAAAAAGTACTGGTCATCGGAGATATAGAAGAATCTCGATTTCACCGCAGGATTCTCATACACGTTTTCGCCGTCGATCAGCACCGTTCCCTCATCCGGTTTTAAGATTCCGCTGACCATGCGGAGGAATGTACTCTTTCCGGCACCGTTCGTTCCGATCAGTCCGAACACGCTGCCGTCCTTGATCTTCGCGTCGATGTGGTCCACCGCTGTAATATCGTCAAACCGTTTTGTCAGTCCGCTTGTCTCAATCATTCCGTTCCACCTCCGTTTCTCTCTGCCGCTTTATACTGGATCTCTACCATATTTTTGATCTCCTCGCCGGGGATCCCGACCCGGATCGCCTCATCGATCATCTCACTCACCTGAAGGAGAACTTCCTTCTTTCTGTTTTCCTTCATCGCTGTATTGTCTGCCACAAAACTTCCCTTCCCCTTCACTGTGTAAATATATCCCTGCCGTTCCAGTTCTACATAGGCACGCTGGATCGTATTCGGATTGATGGACAGCTCCATCGCCAGGCTGCGCACCGACGGCAGCGGTTCATTCTCTTTCATAACGCCGAGCAGCATCAGCTCCTCGAGCTTTGAGACCACCTGTTCGTAGATGGGGCGGCGGTCTTTGTAATCTAATAGAATCATAGGCATCCTCCTTTCTGTGTATGTCTCAACTGTATGAACGCATTTAATACACTTAGTATAGAAAAAAAGACCCGCAATGTCAATGAACATCACAGGTCTTTTCTCTTACGAAATTCTT
>CAVIYT010000101.1:0-4703 GCA_963646925.1 Paludibacteraceae bacterium | reverse complement strand
CCGGTGTCGGAACGACGATGTTCTCCATCGGAGCTTCTACGAGGAACGGTCTGCCTTCTTTGTTTGCCTGAAGAGCTTTCTCAAGAGCGCCCTTGAACTCTTCTGCGGACTGCACGCAGATAGCTTCCATTCCGTAAGCCTGAGCAACTGCGGACCATCTTGGAGTGTAGGACTCTCCGTCCGGTGTATGGAATACAGTACCGAATTTGTGGTGGTAGTTCGCATTCTCAAGACCTGCGATCGTACCGAATGCGGAGTTGTTCATGACAACCCATGTACACGGAATTCCATCCTGTACAGCTGTTGCAAGGCAGGACGGCTGTACGCCGAATCCGCCGTCACCTGTCAGTGTCAGACAAATCTTATCCGGAACGCCAAGCTTTCCGCCAAGAACTGCGGATGCACCGAAGCCCATGTTTGCAAGACCGGACGTATGGTGGATTGTACCAGGTACTGTAATATCAAACTGCTGTGCAACACCGTTCTTGTTCCAGCCTACATCTGTGAAGATATAGGAGTCCTCCGGGAACACTTCCTTGACATCCTTTAAGATTCTCTGCGGAGTCATCGGGAAACGGTTGTCTGTGGAGATTGCCACGTTGGATTTTTTGAACTCTGCCTTTGCTGCGGCGATCTTCTCGCGGAGCTCCGGATTCTTCTTTCCTTCCGGACAAATCTTCTTTACTTCATCTAAAATCTGTGTAAGGGCAATCTTTAAGTCTCCGATTGCACCGATCTCTACCGGATAGTTTCTTCCGATCTCAGCCGGATCGATATCTACCTGAAGGAATGTAGTCTTATCCGGATCAAATGTCACTCCCTGATACCAGCTGGAGCTGTCTGCCTCACCGAATCTTGTTCCGAGACCTAAGATCACATCTGCGTTCACTGTAAGGGAATGTGTAAATTCAAGTCCCCAGAAGCCTGTCTGTCCGACCATAAGCGGATGCTTATCGGAGAGGCATCCATGACCCATTAATGTACGGGATACCGGAACATCGAGGAACTCAGCAAGAGCTGCAAGCTCGTTGGAGGCCTGTGCTAAAAGGATACCACCGCCTGCGTGGATTACAGGTGCTTTTGCGTTTACAAGCTTCTCAGCGATTGCTTTCGCTGCCTGCGGGTCGATACCCGGCTTCATTGTAACATGGGCATCTTTATAGGTTCTGTCCCAGAGATCCTCTTCCATCTCTCTGGAGAACATATCCATCGGGATGTCGATAAGAACCGGACCCGGACGTCCGGATTCAGCAAGACGGAATGCACGGTCGAAAATCTGCGGAAGTGCTTCCACATCATCGACTCTCCAGCATCTCTTGCAGACCGGCTCCATGATGCGGTACTGATCACCGTCTGCGTGCATCTGTACTTCCTGATGCGGATGACGTCCGTAATAGTAGCTCGGTACATCACCGGCGATAAGTACCATCGGGATGGAGTCCAGAGAAGCATTTGCAACACCTGTGAGAGCGTTTGTAAGAGCCGGTCCAAGGTGGCACATTGCGACAGCTGCCTTGTGAGTAACTCTTGCGTATCCGTCAGCTGCCGTTGTAGCGATTGCCTCATGACGGGTATTTACGAATTTAATCTTCTCACTTCTGGACAAAGCGTCCAGCATACCGATAACAGTGTGACCGCAAAGTCCGAATACATGCTTTACGTCTCTTCTTTCAAGGTAATTAACAATTAAATCTGCAACCAATTTTTTACTCATGATATTCCTCCTAAATATTTTTAACTCTCTGTTTCAGATCACTTCGTGCCAGGCACTCCCGCAATCTTTATGTAATGAGTCCCTGTCTTTCCAGGTATTGGTTAAATACATCTCCGCTTCGGACTACGTAATCCCTGAAGTATTCCGCAGCCGGCGGGATGTAGCGTTCTTTATTCCATTGCAGGTATATCCTGCGCTCTGCGACCCGGTTCGAGATCGGGATGATCTTTGTACCGAATGGTGCGCCTCCCAGCGGGTAAGGCACAACGGCGATTCCGCGCCCTGCCGCTACAAGTCCATAAATGATCAGGTCATTCGGAGTTTCTGTAACAACTTCCGGCTTCACATGGAGACTGTTAAAAATTCTCCAGAGGTTCGTACTAAGCTCACCTTTTCTGTCAAAAGAAATAAACTTTTCACCGTCCAGTTCCTTTAAATCAACAGATTCCCGGTCTGCCAGCCTGTGTCCCGCATAGACAAGCACGGCCATCCTGTGGATTCCGATCGGGGTTCCCTCGATCCGCGGATCTTCCACCTTTGTCGCGATGATCAGATCCGCAGATCCGTCGAGGATTTTATTGCAAATACTCTTCCATCCCTCCTGGCTGTACTGGAACTGAACCTCCAGGCGGTTCGTCTCTGACTGATATCGGACCATCAGATCCGTCGCAAACTGGGCGACAGACTGGAATCCGGCAAGTACGATCGTTCCAGCATTCGGATCAATATAATCTTTCAGGGTTTTTATCCCTGTTTCGAGTGACAGGATGCTCTGCTTCACATAAGGCCGGAACAACTCTCCGTATTTTGTCATACGGATGTTTCGCCCTTTCCGTTCAAACAGTTCCACACCAAGCTCGTCCTCCAGTTCACTGATCGCGTGGCTCAGGTTTGACTGACTCACGTGAAGCAGCTCAGCGGCTCTTGTGTAATGCTCCAATTCGGCGATCGCATCAAAATAATATAACCACTGTAAATTCATATCAAATCCTCCTGATCTTCTTTCACTTGTCCGATCCTTCCGGATTCCTTACAAATCCTGCATTTACTTCTGGTTTTATTATCCTTGATTCCATCTGAAATGGCAAGCAGCTTCCATTACTTTTCTTTCGCTGTCGCAAGAATATTGATCACAATATCCAGGGAGATCAGGATAAGACCAATCATGAAGGAAACTGTGACATTCTCTCCAAGGAACAGAGCACCCATGATTGTTGTGAATACCGGCTGTAACGGGTAGAAAAGTGAACAGGTAACTGCCGGCAGTAAGGATAAGCTCTTTGTCCATGTGAACTGTGCGAGTCCGGATCCGACGATTCCGAGGTAAATGAGAACTGCTACAACTGTAGCATTTACAGTTACTTCTTTTGTCGCGATCGTGTAGATGCTCATCGGTACATGGCAAATCAGGCTGATCGCTGTACCGTAGAACGTGATCAGGATTGCCGGATACTTGGAACTGAGTCTTCTCATCAGAACCGAGGATGTTGCGGATGAAAGCACAGATGCGATTGCCGCGGCAACTCCGAGGAACTGGCTCTCCGTGTTGGCGCCCTTTGTAATGATCGTCGCACCAATGATTGCAAGTACTAAACAGAGAAGTTTCGGCGGTGTGAGTTTTTCACCTAAAAGGATGATTGCAAGAATCGTAACCGCAACTGGTGTCATGGAGTTTAAAAGTGATGCCATCGATGCACCGGTCAGAGAAATCGCAACCTGGATCATGAACGGTGAGACAAAATATGTCAGACATCCGATGATAACAAACCAGATCCAGTCACTTTTATCGACCTTTACATTCAGATGCTTTCTTGCCATAAATCCCAGCGGAATCAGGGCGATCAGACACCTGATTCCGACTACGAGGGCTGCCGGCATGTAAGGGGAAATCACCTTTCCCGTTACATGAATCGTGGAAAACATGAAGAATGTGGAAAATAACAACAGGTACGCTTCTTTATGTACAGAATTTTGCTTCTGGCTCATTCGTTACCTCCTATATTTAATGCTTGCTCATTCCGTTTTTAACTATTTGCCTGCCAGAATGTCCATAAGCTCGGCACGCATTCTCTCAACCGGTGCTTTCTTTCCTGTCCAGAGTTCAATCTGTGCAGCGCCCTGATACAGGCTCATTCCCAGTCCGTTTAAGACCCTACAGCCCTTCTCCTCAGCATCCATCAGGAACTGGGTTCTTGCCGGATTGTAGCATGCATCGAAGCAGAACTGGCCTTTTCCGAGATATTCCTTCGGAACCGGTGTCTGACCGATGGTCTTGCCCATTCCGATTCCGCTCGCGTTCAGTACAACATCGCATGCAGCGATCTTGGAATAATCTCCATACGGTACAAACTCAGCAACCGGAGCAAAGTTCTTATTGATATCATCCACAAGATCCTTTGCGCACTGCTCGAACTTATCTGTGATGTAGATCTTTCTGGCTCCGTTGTAGGCAAGGACGGAACACATTGCACGTCCGGCACCTCCTCCTCCGAAACAGAAGAATACGCACTGGTCAGGTTTGATCTTTCCCTCTTCTGTTAAGGAACGGTAAAATCCGGAACCGTCTGTGTTATAACCAACAAGCTTTCCTTCCGGTGTCTTTACAACCGTGTTGCTGGAACCCATCTTCTCGCAGAGCGGATCAAGCTCGTCCAGATACTCAAGAACCTTTACCTTATTCGGCTTTGTTACTGCGAATCCCGCAAAGTTCATATAGCGGATTCCGTTTACGATGTCCTTTAAGTGTTCGTTGTCTGCCTCTGTGTAGAAGTAGATCATGTTGAGTCCTGCTGCTTCATATCCGCTGTTCTGCATTCTTGCAGCGAAGGATTGTCCGAGAGGTGTGCCGATCAGTGTGATCATTTTTGTGTTGATATCCGGTGTCATATTCCTTTTCCTCACTTTCTTTATATAAACTCTTGTTTAAATTTCCGCAAACAGCTTTCTTGCATACTTCAGGCAGTTCTCCGCATGTCCCTTCGCTCCGTAC
>CAVIYT010000100.1:0-17228 GCA_963646925.1 Paludibacteraceae bacterium | reverse complement strand
GTTATTCATCGCGGCACTCCTAGGCTGCGGGTGGCCGCCCCACAAGACGTACAAGTGGCAGGATGTGCGGAAGCTTGTGGCGTACGGGGAGAAAAACTTTGAGTACCGGGAGATCGAAAAGCAGGGACTCGAGGGATCAGAAACGGTTACGGTGGAAAACGGTGTGGAGCAGGCAGTGAAGGTTAAAATCGAGAATGAGAGCGCGGATGAAAAGCCACTCCGTGTGCTGCTAAGAGAAAACGAAAAGGTCCAGGTGAGGACAAAGATCGCAAAGTCTGTTGACGCGCCGGTGAATGAAGGAATGCCGGTGGGACAGAGGGACTATATGATCGACGGGATCGTCATCGACAGTGATCCGGTGGTGACGGCTGGGAATGTTGATCTGTGGGATTTTGGATATGCGGAGAGAATTGTGATGGGGAAATTCTGGCTGTAAGGAGCCGGGGAGCCGTATGCCCAATCACTTGCGGTATTTTGTCATGTCTGGTTCATGAAAAATAATATGAAAATCCTACTTTCATACTTGAATTATAGGAAAGTTCTGCTATACTGATAGGAAAGACAATCTATAAGTACGGAGGCATAAAACTATGCAGACAAAACTCACAAGAGAGGACGCCATCGCGCTCCTCAGAAAGTACAACAAAGAGCCATTCCATATTCTCCACGGACTTACCGTCGGCGGTGTTTTAAAATGGTACGCCAATGAGCTTGGATACGGGGATGAAGCCGGATTCTGGGAGATCTGCGGAATCCTTCATGATATCGATTTTGAAGAGTATCCGGAGGAGCACTGCCTGATCGCGCCGCGTCTCTTAAAAGAGGGCGGAGCGGAAGACGAAGTGATCCACGCGGTCTGCAGCCACGGATACGGCATCCACGAGTGGATCGACGCGAAGCCGGAACATGAGATGGAGAAAGTCCTCTTCGCGGCAGACGAGCTGACCGGTCTGATCTGGGCGGCGGCAAAGATGCGTCCGTCAAAGAGCACAAAGGACATGGAAGTATCCAGCTTAAAGAAGAAATTTAAAGATAAAAAGTTCGCTGCGGGATGTTCCAGAGATGTCATCACAAAAGGCGCGGAGAATCTTGGCTGGGAGATGCCGAAATTGATGGAAATGACGATCCTCGCCATGAGATCCTGTGAGGATTCTGTTGCGGAAGAGATGAAAGAGATGGGACTGGCGGAGTAAAAAATAAAACCTGAGGAGCCGTATTGAGACTTCTCAGGTGTTTATATTTTAAGCTGATTTGCAGTTCAATAAAATCGCAGGCCGCGAAATCTGCGGATTTTACCGCGTACTTTTGATCTGCGCCGTCATCTTATTCGGAAGGCAGACGATGATCTCACCGTCCAGATGGATCTTTCCCTGGTGGACGCAGATCTTATCGGGGCAGGTGGCCTCGGAGACCCAGGCTTCGCCGTCCTTGATGATCAGGTGGTTCGTGCCGCCGGATACGCCGTCGATGGTGAGCTCTTGATCCTTTGCGAGATCGAGGGTTTCCACCACTTTTCCATCAACGGAAACCTCAACGATCTCGGCAGGACTCTTGTGCATGAGCTTTGTTCCGAAAAAAAGAAGAACGGCGGCCCCGAGGACCACAGCGATTAGGATCATGTCCTGTTTTTTTAAAAGTTTCTGTTTCATATCTTTGTTTTCTGTCATAAAATTTTTGAAAAAATAAGTTATCAGTAATTGTTCTTGTGGCACAGCAACAATAGCTGTTTTCGTTTACAGCTGAGAGGTGAATTTTGTAAATCAACAGAAAATAGCGGTGTTGGTATTAATGCTTAATAATAAAGTCTTCCATCCCATCCGAATAATAAACATTGTAATCCTCATCGATAAAACATGCGTAGATCCCATCGAGAGAGTTCGCAAGCTCCAGCCCTTTTTCCAGTCCAAGGGAAAAGCAGGTGGTGGAGAGACCGTCGCCGTCCACGGATTCCTCGGAGAGGATCGTCACGGAGATCAGACCGTTATCGTAAGGATATCCCGTCGCCGGATTTAAAATGTGATGGTAATTCTTTCCGTCGATCTCAAAATGGCGCTCGTAGACGCCGGATGTCACGACGGAAAGATCATCGATTCCAAGGACCTCAAAGGTCTCATCCCGGTCCGCAAAGGGCTTCTGCAGTCCGATGTGGAACTTGCTTCCGTCAGGCTTTTCGCCCACGCAGAGAACGTTTCCGCCGAGATTGATGATAGCGCTCTTCACACCGGCATCGAGAAGCTGATCCTTGATCCGGTCGGCGATATAGCCCTTCGCGATGGAACCGAGATCGATGGTGGTATCAGGAGAGAGGAAAGTCAGCGTGTTTCCGGAGAGAACGAGATCGTGGTAATCCACCTTCAGAATATCCGCCTCGATGTCCGCCGCATCCGGGATCACGGCCTCGCCGCTTGTGAAATTCCAGAGAGAACTTAACGGTTCGATCGTGATATCAAAGGCACCGTCGGATTTCGCACAGTACTCCAGACCTTTCGCTAAAAGCGCCGCCATATCGTCGGAAACCGTGACCGTGTCGGTGATCCGGTGATTGATCTTGTAGAGCTCACTGGTCTCTAAGGTCTTGCTGAAAATATTTTCATACTCTTTACAAAGTGCCATCGAATCGTCTAAGATAGAGGAGTCATTGGAATCGTAGAGCGTGATCGTTACGAAGGTGTTCAGCAGAAAATCGGAGCGGCTGAGAGGCGTCTCAGGAGTTAAAAGTTCCGGATCGCTGTTATTTGAACATCCGCTCAGCGTCATGCCGGAAACAAGCAGGAGACCGGCGGCACAGAGACCAAATATCGTTTTTTTATTCATATGTTTTATACTTCCTGTAGGATAAATATGATGAGTTCATTCGACAGCGGAAATTTTACTGTCGGATATCCGATTTATTCTAACAAATGGACTTTTGAAAGTCAAGAAAGAGGAGAGACCAATCCGATGTATCGAGAAAAAAAGGCAATAACCGTGGCATTGTACGGACTTTTGATCGCATTAGCCATGGTGTTAAGTTTTGTTGAGACCCTGATCCCAATCCCGATCCTCGTCCCAGGCGTAAAACTGGGGCTGGCGAACCTTGTGACGGTTGTAGGACTCTATTTAATCGGAATCCCCGGAACCATCGCTGTGACCCTGATCCGCATCGTCCTCGTGGGATTATCATTCGGCAATCCCTATAGCATGATCTATGGATTGTCGGGAAGCTTTTTAAGCTTGTTCGTGATGGCTATGTTAAAAAAGACCGGAAAACTCTCCCAGGTCAGCATCAGCGTCCTCGGCGGCATCGCCCATAATATTGGCCAGATCACCTTTGCGGCGGTAATCGTCCAGACATCAGGGGTGTTTTATTATCTGCCGTTTCTTCTGGCGGCGGGGTGTATTGCGGGAGCACTGATCGGAATTGTGGGCGGAATTATCACAGAGAGATTGCAGCATGCAATGCGGGGGATAAAAAAATAAAATAGCGATTGTATTAGGTTCGTAAATTTATTATAATGGAAGGTAACAGGTTGCAAGTGCTTCTTGGGTTCGCAAAGCGAAACCAAGAAGAGACGCACACCATACCAACCTACCAATATACCGTAAAAAAACGGAGGAAACGATCATGATTGAAATGTCAATAAAGAAACTGGTACAGTACGGAAAAGAAACAGGCCTCATCGCGCCGGAAGACGAGATCTACGCCAGAAACCAGATCATGGAAGTACTGAAAATGTCCGAATACGAGGAGCCGGGCGAGATCACAGGAGAAATCAGCCTGGAAGATACCTTAAACGAGCTCACCGATTACGCGGCTGGGAACGGAATTCTCGAGAACAACAGCATCGTATACCGGGATCTTTTTGACACGAGACTCATGAACTGCCTGATGCCGCGCCCGAGCGAAGTCGTAAAGAAATTCCATGAGGAATACGGGAGATCTGCGGAGGACGCAACCGGTTATTTCTATAAACTGAGCCAGGATTCCAACTACATCCGTCGCTACCGTGTCTGCAAAGACTTAAAGTGGATCACAAAAACGGAATACGGTGATCTCGATATCACGGTAAACCTCTCAAAACCGGAGAAAGACCCGAAAGCCATCGCTGCCGCAAAGACCATGAAACAGAGCGGATACCCGAAATGCCTGCTCTGTATGGAAAACGTGGGATACGCGGGACGCATCAACCATCCGGCGAGAAACAACCACCGGATCATTCCGCTGACCTTAAACGGCGAGTCCTGGGGCTTCCAGTATTCCCCGTATGTCTACTATAATGAGCACTGCATCGTCTTCAACGGAAAACATACCCCGATGAAGATCGACCGGAACACGTTCAAGAAATTATTCGATTTCGTGACCATGTTCCCGCACTATTTCCTGGGATCCAACGCGGATCTCCCGATCGTCGGCGGTTCGATCCTGACCCACGACCACTTTCAGGGCGGAAGATACACCTTCGCGATGGCGAAAGCCCCGGTGGAGAAGAGTTTTACGGTCAATGGATTTGAGAATGTGGAAGCAGGCATCGTAAAATGGCCGATGTCCGTGATCCGGATCCGCAGCGAAAAGAAAGATCGTCTTGTGGATCTTGCGGATAAGATCCTGACAGCATGGCGCGGCTACACAGACGCGGCTGCCGACATTTACGCGGAGACAGACGGAGAGCCGCACAACACGATCACCCCGATCGCAAGATTCCGCGACGGAAAGTTTGAGCTTGACCTGGTGCTCAGAAACAACCGCACCACGGAGGACCGCCCGTTAGGCCTGTTCCATCCGAACCCGAAGCTCCATCATATCAAGAAAGAGAATATCGGCCTCATCGAGGTCATGGGTCTGGCAGTTCTCCCGTCAAGATTAAAGGACGAGCTTGCCACACTGGCAGACTATATCGTGGAAGGAAAAGATATCCGCAGCGAGGAATCCATCGCGAAACACGCGGACTGGGTAGAAGAGTTCCTTCCGAAACATGAGAAGATCACAAAGGACAATGTGATGGAGATCCTGCAGGACGAGGTCGGCCATGTATTCGCGAATGTTCTTGAGGACGCGGGCGTCTACAAGCGCACCGACGCGGGACGTGAGGCATTTGGAAGATTTATTCATGCGTTAAATCAGAAATAATATTGCATTTTCCTTAACATTTTCATAATTGTAAGGACTTCGTCTCGCCAATTTCTGGAAAGTGTGTTATATTGGTAATTGTTTCACAGAGTCGAGGAAATTCCGTCCTGTGAAATGCAAGGAACCGGCTTCCGGCAGATGATATGTGTGCCGGACAGCAAAGAAGGAGACTGACATGTTAAATGAGGAAAAAATCCGGTTAATGACGGGAATCGCCATGTTTGAAAAGAAAATGATGAAAGAATCCATCCCGGCAAACCGGTATTTCAAGAGCGACTATGTGGGAAGCCATCTGATCCGGTCGTTCATCGCGTACTCACTGACCGTATGTCTGTGTCTGATGCTGTGGGTTCTTTACCGTTTTGACGATCTGATCAACGCGATGGCGGTGGATGATCTGATCTCTCTGGGAGCGCGCCTTGTATTCTACTATGCAGCGGGACTTCTCGCGTATCTTGTTGTGACCTGGAAGGTCTATTCGAGACGTTACGATGAAGCAGCCGGAAGGCTGAAGATCTATCAGGCAAAGCTGCGGCGCCTTGACAAAAAATATGACCAGCAGCCTGCAAAGGAAAACGGGGAGGAAAAGAGTAAGTGATCGGACTTTTAGTATTCAAGGAAAAATTGAAACAATTTTATGGGAAATATAATATTTACATCGTGCCGGTCGTAAAATTCCTGGTGGGATTCCTTACATTCTGGCTGATCAACGCCAATGTGGGATTTATGACGAAGCTTAAAAATCCGCTGATCCCGGTGGTAATGGGACTGATCGCCTCCTTTATTCCGTATGGAGTGACGGCGTTCCTGGCAGGTATTTTTATTCTGATCCATGTTGCCCAGGTATCTTTGGAGATCGCCCTGATCATCTTTGTGTTCATGCTGGCGGTGACTGTCCTTTACTACGGATTCCGCCCGGGCGACGGATATCTGCTTCTTCTGACACCGCTGCTGTTTTTCCTGCGGATCCCGTATGTGGTGCCGCTTGTGGTAGGACTTTCCGGAAGTCTTGTTTCTATCGTACCGGTATGCAGCGGCGTCTGCATCTACTATATTCTGATGTATTTAAAGCAGAACGCGGGAACACTGACCGGAAGCTCCATGGCGGAGATGGCAGACCGTTTTATCCAGATCGTTAAGAATGTATTTGGAAATGAGCTGATGTGGGTCATGGTGGCTGCCTTTGCCGCCGCGATCCTCGTGGTATTCATCCTTAAAAATCTTTCTGTGGACTACTCCTGGTCCATCGCGATCGTTGCCGGAGTGATCACACAGCTTGCAGTGATCTTTATAGGGGATTTCAATTTTAATCTGTCGGTTTCCGCTGGTTCCATGATCTTTGGAATCGTCGCGTCGGTGGTGATCGCCCTGATCTACCAGTTCTTTGTGTTTGCGGTGGATTACACGAGAACAGAGTATCTGCAGTACGAAGATGATGATTACTATTATTATGTGAAAGCTGTCCCGAAGCTCACGGTGTCCGCGCCGGATGTGAAGGTACAGCGGATCTATTCGAGAAAAAATGTGAGACATGAGAAGAATGAAACTCGTGAATAATTGTACGGAGGTAACAAAATGACAGAATTTCTTGGGAATATGTATTCCTGGTTTACATTTATTCCGAAGATCACATTGTCGAATCTTTTTGAAATTCTGATCCTCACGGTCCTGATTTATGAAGTCCTTTTATGGGTGAAGTCGACGAGAGCGGGAGTGCTTCTGCGCGGCGGTATGATCATCGTCGGTTTTTATCTGCTGGCGGCTGCCCTCCATTTAAACACGATCACCTGGATCATCAACCATATGGGCCAGCTCGTATTGACAGCCCTCATTATTATCTTCCAGCCGGAGCTTCGAAAGGCGCTTGAGCAGCTCGGAAGCAAGAACATTATCACAGACCTTTTTATTTCTGAGAACTCCAGACAGCAGGAAGGATATACAGAGAAGACCGTAAACGAGATCACCCGCGCGGCCTTCGAGATGGGAAAAGTAAAGACAGGAGCTCTGATCGTCATCGAGCGCGACACTCCGCTTCCGGAGATCGAGCGTACAGGAATTCCGGTGGACGGAATCGTCACGAGCCAGCTTTTGATCAATATCTTTGAACACAACACGCCTCTTCACGACGGCGCGATCATTATCCGCGGAAACCGTGTGACCTCGGCGACCTGTTACCTGCCGCTTTCTGATAACCTGAGCATCAGCAAAGACCTGGGAACGAGACACCGTGCGGCTCTCGGAATCAGTGAGAGCACGGACAGCCTGACCGTGGTAGTCTCCGAGGAGACAGGACGGGTATCCCTGGCGGAGGGCGGAAGTCTCAGAAGGATCAACAGTCCGGAAGAGTTGAAGCTTGCGATCGCGGCAAAACCGGAGGAGGAGACGGTATCCGGCCCGCTCAAACTCTTGAAGGGATGGCATAAAAATGAAAGAAAAGCAGAATAGACGATGGGGACTTTTGCTGATTTCCTTCCTGTGTGCCTTTTTAGTCTGGCTCGGAGTCGTCAATGTGGCGGATCCGGTCATGACCGACACTGTGGAGGTGCCGGTGGAGATCATCAACAGCGACGTCCTCACAAAGAATAACCTGACTTATGAGGTCGTCGGAAAATCCACGACGACGGTTCAGTATGAGGTGAAGACAACAAACGCGTACCGGATCCGGTCTTCAGATTTCCGGGCGTATGCGGATATGACAGATATGTGGTCTGTGACGGGAGCGATCCCGATCAAGATCGAGGTCTTAAACCATTCGGAGTATCTGGTTTCCACGCCGGTGAGCCGCACGGGGACGATTAAGATCGAGACAGAACCGCTTCAGAGAAAGACATTTACGATCGGCGTCACGACGACAGGAATGCTTGAGGATGGCTACCAGACCGGTAAGGTAACGCTTTCACCGGAAACACTCACGGTAGAAGGTCCGGAATCCCTGATCGGACAGATTAGCAGTGTCGGAATCGAGATCAGCTTAGACGGAAAGAATGCGGACTGGAGCGATTCGGAGGAACCGAAGTTCTATGACGCGAACAATAACAGCATTACGATCAGTGATCGTCTGATCAGCAACTGCAAGAGCGTCGACTACACCATGGAGATCCTGAAGGTGAAGAACTTGAACCTGGATTTCGATGTGACAGGAGAGGTGGCAAACGGATACCGCTATACGGGTGTCGAGTGCGAGCTTAAGACTGTGCCGGTAGTCGGATTAAAGACAGCGCTTGCATCCTTAAATACGATCACGATCCCGAAGGAAGAGCTGGATGTATCCGGCGCAAAGGCGAATGTGGTCAAGACCATTGACCTCAACGATTACCTGCCGGAGGGCGTTTCCCTTGCGGGAATGGATCGATCGGAAATCACTGTGACACTCACCGTGGAGCAGCTGAAGGAGCGGGAGTATACGGTACGAATCGATTCCGGCTGCTATGTGGGCGCAAACAGTGCTTACAGCTATCAGGCAGAGCCGTCGACCGTTACGGTGCGGATCCGCGCGCTTCAGGAAGAGCTTGACAGCCTGCAGCTTACCGCGTCTGATCTGAGCCTTGATGTTTACGGAATGGGCGAGGGAAGCCATCAGGTCCAGCCGGAACTCACCACGGAACTTGATTCCGCGTATGATCTTTTAGGAATCTCAAGCTGTACGGTAAATATTACACGGGAACAGGAACCTGCCACAGAGACAGAGACTGAGACGACAGCGGAGGAGACAACAAAGGCAGCCGAAACTGCGGCGGAGAGCAGCAGGGAGACAGAGACGGAAGAGGAGACGAGCGCGGCACAGACAAGACATGCCGAGATCGTTCCGACGGAGACAACGGAAGCCCGCCAGGTAGCAGGTCTCCAGACGTTATTTCGAAATTAGGAGTTAAAAATACTTATGGTAAAGCAAAAAGTTACGATTGGAAACCCCACCGGTCTTCATTTAAGACCGGCAGGGCTTCTGTGCAAGGAGGCATTGCGGTTTCAGAGTTCGATCAAATTTGAATATGGAAACACGACAGCAAATGCGAAAAGTGTACTGAGTGTGCTGGGGGCATGCGTAAAGTGCGGAGATGAGATCGAGCTGGTCTGTGAGGGAGTGGACGAGCAGGAAGCTCTGGACGCGATCACGGAACTGATCAACGACGGTCTCGGAGAGTAGGCTGATATGCTGGTTTATGTGATCTGTTACGGCGCTGCCATGCTTTTTGCATTCAGCGCCCATTTTACCTTATCGGGAATGTCGCTGATGCTTGCGGCATTATATCTTTATCTGTGGGAATATAAGAGGAGCGGAAATCCGCTTCATCTGAGAGGTCTCTTTTCTCTGTTTTATGTGGGAGGAGAGGGAATCTCCTGCCTGAAGCTCTCGAGTCTTCAGAAAGACTGGAGTTTGGAGACGTGGGCATGTTTCTTTGTCGCCTTTGCGGCGTTCTGGAACGTGTACGCGCTGGCGGAAAAGAAGCTTGGACATGGGGAAGTGAAGAGGACAGAGGATGGATTCTCCCGAGAGTTTACTGGGGAGACCACGGAAAAATATGGGACAAGAATTTTTATTGCCCTGACCGGGCTGACAGTTCTGTCTCTGGCTGCCTTTTTGTTTGAGGCGTTCCGTTTAGGGTATGTGCCGTTTCTCCTTCGCGGAGTGCCGCATGCCTACTCTTATTTCCATATTTCCGGAGTCCATTATGTGACGGTATCCTGTGTTCTTGTTCCATCCATGGAAGTTCTTTTGTGGTTTTATGACAGGAAGATAGGGAATAGGAAAAAGATTGTTTCCCTCATCATGACAGGGATCGCGCTTCTGATCCCGGTGCTGTGTGTGTCGAGATTCCAACTGATCTTTGCAGTGATCCTGGCGGTGCTCACGTTTATGATCGTCAGCGGACATCGGAAACTCCGGTATCTCTTCATGGCGGCGGCGGGACTTGTTCCGCTCTATGTGATCCTTACGATCGCCAGAAGTCATGATGTGGCATATCTCAATGGAATCTTCGAGATGAAGAATGCGGCGACGCCGATCTTTATCACGCAGCCGTATATGTATATTGCGAACAATTACGACAATTTTGACTGCCTGGTCCGTGAACTTCCGGCACATTCTATGGGATTAAAGGGAATGTTCCCGGTATGGGCGTTATCGGGACTGAAATTTTTGAAGCCCGCTCTGGTGGACTGGCCGATCTACGTGAACAAGGAGGAGCTGACCACCGTTACGCTGTTTTATGACGCGTACTATGATTTTGGAATCGCCGGTGTGTTCTTGTTTTCATCGGTGTTAGGAGTGACGGCCGCATGGCTTTCCGCGAGAACGTATCCGGGAAGAAATCCGGCATGGTATCTGTTCTATTCGCAGGGAGCGCTCTATTTCATGCTCTCATTTTTTACAACCTGGTATTCCAATCCGACGACCTGGTTTTACTTCGCGGTGACCGGTGCTTTTGGAATTTTTTTAGAGATTAAATACAACAGATGGAGGAAACAGTTATGATATCAGAGAAAATGAAACCATTTATGGCAAACAATTCCGCGATCCGCGCAATGTTCGAGGAAGGAAAAAAGATGGCTGCTGTTTACGGCAGAGAGAACGTATACGACTTCAGCCTTGGAAACCCGAATGTTCCGGTTCCGCAGGTGACAGAGGCGATCCTCGATGTTGTGAAGAACGAAGATTTCATGACACTCCATGGATATATGAGCAACGCAGGCTACGAGGATGTCCGCCAGACCATCGCGGAGTCTTTAAATAAGCGGTTTGGAACAAACTTCTCCTTTAAGAACCTGATCATGACAGTTGGTGCTGCCAGTGGTTTAAATATCATTTTGAAGAGTATTTTAAATCCGGGCGATGAGGTAATCGTGTTTGCACCGTATTTTGTGGAATATAACGCTTATGTGAGAAACTATGATGGAAATGTCGTAACTATTTCTCCGGATACCGAGACATTTATGCCGAAGCTGGATGAGTTTGAGGCGAAGATCACTGCCAGGACGAAGGCTGTTATCATCAACAACCCGAATAACCCGACGGGTGTTGTGTATGATGAGGCGACGATCAAGGCTATGGCTGAGATCATGGAGAAGAAGGAGAAGGAATTTGGTACTTCAATCGTGCTGATCTCTGATGAGCCGTACCGTGAGCTGGCTTACGGCGGAGTTGAGGTTCCGTTTGTGACGAAGTATTATCACAACGCGGTTGTGGGATACTCTTACAGTAAGTCTCTTTCTGTTCCGGGTGAGCGTATCGGATATGTTGTGATTCCGGATGAGGTGGATGATTCCGCGGCTCTGATTGGGGCGGCTACGATCGCGAACCGGGTGATTGGGTGTGTGAATGCGCCGTCGCTGGTTCAGAAGGCGATCAAGTATTGTATTGAGCATGATATTACGGTGGATTTAGAGACTTATGAGAAGAATCGGAATCTGATCTATGGGGCGCTTACGGAGTATGGATTTTCTTGTGCGAAGCCGGATGGAGCGTTTTATTTGTTTGTGAAGTCGCCGGTGGAGGATGAGAAGGAGTTTTGTGAGGTGGCGAAGAAGCATCGGGTGCTGGTGGTTCCGGGGAGTTCGTTTGCTTGTCCGGGGTATGTGAGACTGGCTTATTGTGTTTCTTATGAGCAGATTGAGAGGTCGTTGCCGGCGTTTAAGGAGATTGCTAAGGAGTATGGGCTCTGCTAGTGAAGATGGCAGGGGGTACGCGTCGGTGAGGCTCCGGGCACGAACGCGCCTGGAGTCTCACCGACGCTGTGCACTGGCACGAGTGGAATTGCCCCGGCGCTGACGCATTCGGGGGCCCCGGTGAGGGCCGCAAATTAACTGGCTGGAATTGTTTTGAAAGAATGTAATCTGCATGAAATGTGCGGAGTACTAAAAAGGGGGATCTGCTGAGTAAAATACTGCGGATGAGATGCAGCAGGATTTTTACAGGATTAGGAGGTTTGTGGAATGAATTTCAGGAAGTATGCAGGGATTGTTTTGAATATTTTGGTCCCTTTGGTCACGGTTTATCTGGTTTGTGTCTGGGGACTGAGGCTGGTGGTGTTTTTTCTGCCGTTTGTGATCGGGTGGATCGTGGCGGCGATCGCGAATCCGGTGGTGCGGGTTCTGGAGAGAAAGCTGAAGATCGTCAGGAGGCACGGGTCGATGGTTTTGATCGTTGGTGTGCTTGGACTGGTGATTTTCGGGATCTACGCGCTGTTTTCCTGGGTGTTCCGGGAGATGACGGAGTTTGGGATGGCGCTGCCTGGGATCTATGAGTCGATCCAGGGAGAGGTTAATCTGGCTTATGAGCGGATCGGAGGTTTTCGCAGGTATCTTCCGGCGGACACGGAGACAACGATCGCTTCTGTGTTGGAGAATGCGGGTGGATATATCGGAGATTTTGTTCAGAAGATCGCGGCTTCGGCGGGAAGCCGGGTGGTGCGGACACTGCCGGAGATTTTTGTGAACACGATCATCGTGTTTCTTTCTTCGTATCTGTTTCTGGCAGATCATAATAGAATCGTGGAGACGATGCGAAAGGTTGTGCCGGAACCGGTGATGAAGTATGGACGGATGGTGAAGAAGGATAGCCGGGCGCTGATCGGCGTGTATTTTCTGGCACAGTTTAAGATCATGTTTGTGATCGCTGTGGTTCTGGTGATCGGAATGTTGATCCTGGGGGTTCCGTATGGGATTTTCCTTGGAATCGCTATTGCAATCCTGGATTTTCTGCCGATGTTTGGCACGGGAACAGCCCTGATCCCATGGGCGATAGTGAAGTTATTTACCGGGGAGTACGGTTATGCGTTGAGTCTTGTCGTTCTCTATGTCCTGACCCAGGGCATCCGCCAGGTGATCCAGCCGAAGATCGTTGGCGACAGCATGGGTCTTCCGCCGCTGGCAACGTTATTTTTCCTCTACCTCGGTTTCAAGTTCCGCGGCATCGCTGGAATGATCATCGCCGTGCCGATCGGAATTCTGTTTATCAGGTTCTATGAGTACGGAGCCTTTGATGGACTGATCAGAAATGTGAAGCTTCTTGCGGAGGAGATCAGGAAGTTGATGGAAGAATAGAGAATCAAGTTAGAAATGAGAGACAGGCATCCGGGAGCTGATGATGGTTCTGGGATGTCTGTCTTGTTTACTTTGTATAATGGTATCGGCAGGCAAGAATATACACATTTTCCTCATCAATTTTATAGATTAATCGGTCTTTGTCATTGATACGCCTACTCCAATATCCCGACAAATTTCCTTTCAATGGTTCCGGCTTTCCTACTCCTTCATTTCCATTTCGGCATATATCTTCAATTAATTGATTGATCTTCTTTAAAGTCTTCCGATCGTCTGTTTCCCAGTATACATAATCCAACCAGCCATTTTCTGTAAAAATTTTATTCATCGGCACCATCCTCTATCAGATCGTGTTTTACAAACTTCCCGCGTTCTAACTGCGCTTTGGATTCCATCAACCAATCATAATTATTTTTGTTGCCGAGAACATAAATATTTTCCATCAGGTTATTATAAGATTCTTCTGACAGCATAACCACATTCTTATTATCTTTTCTGGTAACGATCATGGTTTCGTAGTCATCTGTAACCTTATCCATATATGTTTTCATGTTTTCGCGTAAAGTTGTATAATTAACGGCTAACATATGGCACCTCCTTTAAAGTACAGTTTTTCGTACTTATATTATAAAGTACAATTTTCTGTACGTCAAGATTTTTGCTTAAAAGTCTGTCTAAAATTATTTTATGGTTTGATATCAATTTTAATTATTTTTAAATTGGCATCACTAGCAAAAACTGCATAAAATAAGGGAATCCCTAGAAATTAAGGATTCCCAAAATCAAGCAGATAACGGGAATCGAACCCGCCTTTCCAGCTTGGGAAGCTAGCGTTCTACCGATGAACCATATCTGCATTTCTTTTTCTGACACTCGTATCATAGCACATTTCTGTGGATTTTACAAGGATTTTCCGGTAAAACAGAAGAAATCGTTCTTGCTTTTCCGACAACATATACAAATCTTACGTTTATGTCTGTCTTTTGCTGCTTGCCCGATATTTTCTCGTTCCTGTGATCTGGTGCTGGAATTTCCATCTTTTTCTTCAACGACATATACTTTTTTCTGTTCCTGCATAAAATAAAATGATATTTCATTGATCGAGGAATTTATGGCACAGGGATATTTACAAGTTGATGTCGTGTCGGACGTGAACAATTTTCCTGTTCAGGATGCCGATATCACGATCTCAAAAACAGAAACGCCCGATGAGATTATTGAGGAGACAAGAACGAACAGTTCCGGGCAGACAGAGAACCTGCCGTTGGAGGCACCGCCCCTAGAACTTTCTCTGTCCCCTGAGAAAACTGAACGTCCCTACGCAGAGTATACTATTCGAATCACAGCTCCGGGGTTTGAACCATTTCTGATCTCTGGAACAGAAGTCCTGGCAGACACTACGGCGCTCCAGGGGATTCGCCTGCGTCCCATCGCAAACGTTCCATCTGGTGAACAGACTGAAACGATCACGATTCCTGACCACACGCTGTACGGAGATTATCTGCCGAAGATTGCGGAGAACGAGATTCAGCCCGTCACCGAAACCGGCGAGATCGTTCTCTCACGAGTCGTGGTTCCCCAGACCATCGTGGTCCATGACGGGGCACCGACGAATGCCTCCGCCCCCAATTATTATGTTCCATATCGTGAGTATATCAAAAATGTAGCATCCAGCGAGATCTATGCCACCTGGCCGCAGTCCACTATCGTCGCGAACGTGTTGGCGATTATGTCATTTACTTTGAACAGAGTTTATACCGAACACTATAGAAATCGTGGCTATGACTTCACAATCACCTCATCCACCGCTTTCGACCATAAATGGATATATGGGAGAAATATTTTTGAGTCTATCTCAGTAGTTGTGGATGATATTTTCGATAATTATCTTTCAAGACCAGGTGTTAAGCAGCCGATCCTTACGCAGTACTGTGATGGGCGGAAGGTACGCTGTCCGGGTTGGATGACACAGTGGGGGAGCTGTGAACTTGGTCAGGCGGGCTATAGTCCCATTGAGATCCTGCGGAATTTCTATGGTGATGATATGTATATTAACACCGCCGAACAGATCTCCGGTATTCCGGCTTCCTGGCCCGGATATGATCTGAATATCGGCACCAGCGGAGACAAAGTCCAGCAGATTCAGGAACAGCTTGATGCGATATCCAGTGTCTATACCGCTATCCCTGACATCACTCCAGATGGAATCTACGGTACTGCAACCGCTGCGTCTGTCCGTGAATTTCAGTCAATCTTCGGTCTGCCCCAGACTGGTGTAGTAGACTTTGCAACCTGGTATAAAATTTCGCATATTTATGTGGGAATTACCAGAATCGCCGAATTGTCTTAACCGAAACTAAAAAAATATATGCGCCTGACTCGTCATTAAATCAGCGAGATTCTTAAGCTCCTCCATAAGTTACAGCATCTTGTAGTATCCCAACAGCCAATAGCGTTGTTGTTCCGCCGGATACCATGCCACAGGCATAAAATGTTATGGACAGTTTGCTTTACTAAAAAAACTGTCGGATCATTCCCAAGAAAGAAGATCCGGCAGTTTTATCTTTTACAGACAGATTATTTTATTAAATAATATTGCGAAGAACAATAGAGAATTCCCTATCGTGTGCTGACGAAATTTCTGCATGCTGCTCCTGAAATCATGGAACCATTCCCGGATGTCAGGCAGTTTCCGCTGCCGCAGCTATTGGTAATGCAGTTCCCGCCATTGCAGGAATTTAAACCGCAATTTGTTCCGGAAGAGCAGCTGATTCCATTGGAACCATTTGCGCATCCAGTATCACAGCTATTTCCTCCAGCTCCATTTGTACAGCCTTTTCCCAGAAACGTATAAAGATCGATCGCGTTTCCGTTTGAAATCACGCATCCGTCCTGCAACTGGATCACGGAAACAGCGCTGGTTCCAGTGTATCCGCAACTATTTCCCGGACGGAAACCGGTCTGGCAGGAGCGGGACGCGGCGAAGGACGCGAAAGGCATTGCGAGTGTCATCATAGCGGAAACTGCGAGGGCAGTCATCATCTGTTTTTTCATGGTAAAACCTCCTGATATGTAAAAATGTTACAAAATTGTTACAAGAAGGATTCTACCATAAAATCCCGCCGATAGAACTGGGAATGACTGGTAATATAATCTTCTACTTTTCAGCAAGCGCCTCCCGGTCTTTCCGAATCAGCTTCCTCATCGCTTCTACCGCCGTAACAACAGCGGCCTCCGTATCGTAGACCTGCGGATCATCAAGCCCCAGCTCCCGTCTCGTCTGGTTCGCGATCACGAGCATCACGGAGCCGGTGCGGACTCTGCGGACGCTACCGACGATGAAGAGGGCGGCGGACTCCATCTCGGAGGCGAGGGCACCGCAGGCGATCCAGGCTTTCCACTTTGAATTTAACTCATCAGCCACCGGCATGGAATCCGGGGAGTGCTGGCCGTAGAAATTGTCCTTGCACTGGACGACGCCGAGATGATGGCGGTAGCCCAGCTCCTCGGAAGCTTCCTTTAATGCGGCGACAACGCCGAAATCCGGAACCGCCGGATACTCGATGGGCGCGTATTCCTTCGTGGTTCCCTCAAAGCGGATCGCACCGGTGGCGATCACGAGGTCCCCGCCGAGAACTTCCTTCTGTATGCCGCCGGAGGTGCCCACCCGGATGAATGTGTCCGCGCCGCAGTGGACCAGTTCCTCCACCGCGATGGAGGCGGAGGGACCGCCGATTCCGGTGGAGACGACGCTGACTTTCTCGCCGTCGAGATATCCGGTGTAAGTCGTGTATTCCCGGTTCTGGGCGATCTTTACAGGATTGTCGAAATGCTTCGCGATCTTCTCGCAGCGTCCCGGATCTCCGGGCAGGATCACATACCGTCCCACATCCCCCGCACCGACACCGATATGATATTCTTTCCCTTTTGTATAGACAAGTTTGCTCATAGACTGCCTCCTTTTTCAGAACATGAGATAAGTAATCTCCCATGTTCCGTTTATTTCCGAATCGTTCTTCTATTAACATTTATTTTACCATTTTTCTATATATGAGACAACATTTTATCATAACGGGTGTCC
>CAVIYT010000099.1:0-5422 GCA_963646925.1 Paludibacteraceae bacterium | reverse complement strand
CATGATCAGCGGATTTGGATACAAGAAAACCCCGGAAAGTGTTGATTTTCCGGGGTTTTTCGAGGTTTTCGATTGTAAAATCGCGTCCAATTATCTCTTTGAGAACTGCGGAGCGCGACGAGCGGCTTTGAGGCCGTACTTCTTTCTTTCTTTCATACGCGGATCTCTTGTTAAGAAACCAGCTTTCTTTAATACCGGACGGTATTCGATGTCTGCGTGAAGCAGGGCTCTGGAAATACCGTGACGGATAGCGCCAGCCTGTCCAGAAACTCCGCCGCCGCGAACGTTAACGATAACGTCGAACTTATCAGCTGTCTCTGTTGCTGCTAACGGCTGACGAACGATGAGCTTTAATGTCTCAAGACCAAGGTACTCATCGATATCTCTCTTATTGATTGTGATCTTGCCTGTTCCCGGTACAAGATAAACTCTTGCGATAGATTTTTTTCTTCTGCCTGTTCCGTAATATTTTGTGCTAGCCATTATGAATTTCCTCCTTTCAGACCTCTAATTAAAATTTGATTTCTAAAACTTCCGGCTTCTGTGCTGCCTGCTCGTGATCCGGGCCAGCGTAAACGTGAAGTTTTGTGATCATGCTTCTTCCTAAAGGTCCCTTCGGGAGCATTCCCTTAACTGCTAACTCGATAACCTTCTCCGGTTTCTTCTCGAGCATTTCTCTTAATGTTGTCTCTTTCATTCCGCCTACATAGTCGGAGTGGCTGTAGTAGATCTTCTGGTCTAACTTCTTACCTGTAACTTTGATCTTGGAAGCGTTTGTTACGATTACGTAATCGCCGCAGTCGATGTGCGGAGTGTAGATCGGTTTGTTCTTTCCTCTTAAGATCTTTGCTACTTCTGATGTCAGACGACCTAATGTATATCCTGTAGCGTCAACTACGTACCATTTTCTCTCAATTGTTGCTGGACTAGCCATAAAGCTCTTCATGGGTTGACCTCCTGTTTGTACTAAATCAATCAATGTTCCTTTATCGTAAAATACTGTCTCCGGGGCTTTGGCTACAGCATTTTCAACCGATGTCACAGTTATACATTATATTATACATGGTCGGGTGTGTCAACCATTTTTCTTCAATTTTTCGATTAAATTTTGCCGAAAAACCTATATTTTATCGTGGTTTCGGCATCGTCCACTTGATCGTTCTCTGATACACGATCTCCGCCACAACCGCTGCCGCAAACTCCGTGATCCAGAAGGCGTTCCACACCGCTCCACCGCCGAACAGCTGGCAGAGAATAAACGATGACGGAAGGATCACGACGATGTAGCGGAGCAGGGAGATCACCAGGGACTGGACACCCATGCCGATTCCTTCCAGGGCACCGGACGCTGTGACGGACACTGTGGAGACGATGAATCCGGCACTGATGATCCGGAGTGCCACGCCGCCTGTTGCGATTGTCTCCGGGTTATCCGTAAAGCCGCCGATCAGTGTATCCGCGATCGTAAGGCAGAGCACCGTTCCTGCTGCCATGATCGCGCCGGTCATTGCGAGTGTCGTCTTGTAAATCTTTCCGACTCTCTCACGCTCTCCTGCGCCGAAGTTGTAGCCGATCACCGGGCGCATGCCCTGGATGATGCCGCTGGCCGGGAAGTAGAGGAATGTCTGGAGTTTATAGTAGATTCCAAGAATTACCACGTAGCTTCTGGAGTACTGTGCCAGCAGGCCGTTTAACACGAAGATCATGACAGACGGCAGTGCCAGGTTTAAGATCGCCGGAATGCCGATTCCGTAGAGCTTCTTCATGGTATTTCCGCCAGGGATCTTATATTTTGCCTCCAGTTTTACGGGAACCGGTCCTCTAAAATAGAAGACCAGGTAAACTGTGAGTGAGACGAGTTGTCCAACGCCTGTCGCCAGCGCCGCACCGGCGATTCCCATTTTCGGGAAGAACGCCAGACCGAAGATCAGCATCGGGTCCAGGATGATGTTTGTGACGCAGCCGCCAAGCAGGGCGATCATGGACACCTTCATCCGGCCCACGGCCTGGAAGATCTTCTCGAAGGCCAGTCCTGCCATGATGATCGGGGAGAACAGGAACGCGATGGACGCGTAGCGCACGCCGTACCGGATCACTTCCTGGTCATCTGTGAACATGCCAAGGAACCAGGGCATGATAGCGATGCAGGCTACCGTGAGGATGATTCCGTGGATCACGGACAGGACAATGCCCTGGGTCGCCGCCCGGCGCGCCTCGTCCTCTTTCCCTGCACCTCTCGCCGTGGCGATCAGTGCATTGATTCCCACGCCGAAGCCGATGGCCATGGCGTTTATGAAGTTCTGGATCGGGAACACCAGGGACAGCGCCTCCATGGCGTTCTCGCTGATCTGGGCGACGAAATAGCTGTCTACTATATTATAGAGGGAATTCACCAGCATGGACAAGACCATGGGCATTCCCATTCCGAGGAGAAGCGGGAAGATCGGCTTCTCCTTCATGAAAGTTTCGTTCATGATTATAACCTCCCATATTTTTTTACATTACCATTCACATATAAAACCCAGGTGTGTCTCGACACATTCTCGTATCAGGCACGTTCACTTGCGGCGATGTACCACTTCATACGAGTGTGCATTCTCGACACATTAATACTTTTTTGTGCGTCAGGGAATTCCGCTTGCTTTTCCTACTGCACAAAAAAGCCACACAACCACCCATTATTTTTGGGGTGATTGTGTGGCGAAAAAAGTTCTTCTCTAAAAATCCACACGAGTTTTAACGTCTGGTAGAATAACACAGATTTAAGTTTCTGTCAACTGCTCTTATTTCTGTTTCTTTCTCTCCAGATAATCATTCAGCTCCGCGTTCTTCACGTTCGTGATGAACATATGCCCCGGGGCATGGGTGATGACGATCGGAGGTTTCGCGCGCTCCACGGCTGCCTGTGGGGTCACACCGCAGGCCCAGAATACCGGGATCTCGCCGTCGCGGATCTCTACCGGGTCACCGTAATCCGGGTGATCGATATCCTTGATGTCGATCTCTGCCGGGGCACCCATATGGACTGGGGCACCATGAACATTCGGATATTTTCCTGTAATCTCCGCCGCCTTCTTTGCGTCATCCGGTGTCATCGGGCGCATGCTACATACAAGCGGTCCCTCAAAAACTCCGGCTTTCTCGCACTCGATGTTCGTCTTGTACATTGGGACGTTTCTGCCCATGGAGATGTGGCGCACATCGATTCCAGCCTGTAAGAGCGCCTCCTCAAAGGAGAAGCTGCAGCCGATCAGGAAACCGACGAAATCATCCTGCCAGTATTTGGAGGCGTCCGTCACCTCGTCGACTTTCACGCCGTTTTTGTAGATAAAATAGCGCGGGATGTCTGTGACGATGTTTGCGCCTTCGCCCATATCGTGGACAAGAGGGGAGCCGTCCATGATCTCAAGGATCGGGCATGGTTTCGGGTTCCGCTCCGCGAACTTTTTAAAGTCTTCCGCATATTTTTTCGGCAGGATCACGAGGTTTGCCTGTGCGTATCCCCCGCACATTCCGGCTGTCGGTCCTGTGATCTCGCCGTCGCGGATCTTTTTCCATATCTCTTCCGGTCTTGTCGTTCTGTAATCTCCCATTTTTGCTGCCCCTTTCTCCTATACCGCCTTTTCCCGGTATCTTAAGGTCCATGATTCCCCATGACCAGTTCTGTCCCCAAGTTCTATATTGGGGAATTTCGTCATTTTTCTGCTTAATATCGCTTTATTTCTTCCTAGCGGAATCTCACGCACTCTTTTTCCAGCTCTACCAGAAATTCTTTTCCATTGACGGAGATCTTGTAAGTTCCGACTTTATCCCAGCCGGTCTTCTGAAGTTCGGACGCTGCCGCGATCGCCACGGCCTGTTCCTCGTCGGCCGGTTCCACTGGAGTGTTTAGCTGCTCTGCCAGTGCGCGCAGCTCTTCCTTTTCCCTGCAGTAGAGGTTCTGTGCCTCATCCACCGTAACTTTCTTAAAGTGGATCTTCATTCCCGGCATGCACTGGGCCAGCACCGGGAGATCAACGGAGATCACGTTGGCGATCTTTGTGTAGCCGCCTGTCGTCTGATGATCCGCCATCATGACGATGGGATTTCCGTGGGATGGAACCTGGACCGCGCCGAAGCTAATACCGTCTGTGATGATGTCGCCGCCGTTTTTATGCTCGATCACATCGCCTTCCATGCGGCAGCCCATACGGTCGTACTCGTTGGAGATCGTGTAAGTGCTGTTTAAGAAGGTGCTGATTCCCTTATCCGTAAAGCAGTCATCCTGCGGTCCCATAACGACTCTGAGTGTCCATTCCTTCGCCCCGTAGGACGGAAGTCCGTATACTCGCTCGGACATTCTAGAAAGCCAGGACGCAGGGGCACGGAAACCGATCTCATCGCCGGTTTCTAATTTTCTTCCTTCATATCCGCCGACTTTTGACTTCAGGTTTGTGGAACGGCTTCCCATGACAACAGGGATATCAAGACCGCCGGCAAAGGCGATATACGCGCGGCTTCCGCCGTACATGCCCATAAAGCTTAATGTCTGTCCGGCTTTTACTAAAACCGCGCAGTACCGCTCCATCGGCTTTCCATCGATCTTTGCCCCGAGATCGCCGCCTGTCACCGCGATGATCTCGTCCTCCGTGAATTTCATCGTCGGTCCCATCATCGTAATCTCGATGACGGCCTCGTTCGTATCATTTCCCACAAGAATATTGGCGAGTGACGCTGCTCTTGTATCCATGACGCCAGATACAGACATTCCTGTCTCCTGGTATCCGTAGCGTCCCATATCCTGAATCGTTGTCAGAAATCCGCCGCTTATGATCTGAATACCCATCACTCCACCTCCTTGTCATATACTACATACTGATATGTATTATCTTCCACCTGCTTTTCGATGGCTCTGTACTCTTCTTCCGTTACCGGGCAGAATTTGATGTACTGTCCGGACTCCAGGAGTACCGGCTTTTCCCGCTCGGAATCATAGAGCTTTAACGGGGTTCTTCCGATAAGCTGCCAGCCGCCCGGGGATGCAACCGGGTAGATTCCTGTCTGCTCTCCAGCGATTCCCACGGATCCGCCCTCGATCTTTACGCGCGGACTCTTTAAACGCGGGGTCGCGATGCGCTTGTCCATGCCGCCGAGGTACGGGAATCCCGCGATAAATCCCAGCATATAGATCAGGTATTCTTCGGAGGAATGGATCTTTACGACTTCCTCTTCCGTAAGTCCATTATGTTCTGCCACATTCGCAAGGTCTGGTCCCATCTCTCCGCCGTAGAGTACCGGGATCTCGATCACGGTTGGCGGCGGGATCTGGATGCTTCCCATGGAGGACAGGACCTGCTCAAACTTTTCTGTCAGCGCCGAGAAACGGATCACTTCCGGCTTGTAGACAACGAGAAGGGAACGGTATGTCGGCACAGTCTCAACG
>CAVIYT010000098.1:0-4027 GCA_963646925.1 Paludibacteraceae bacterium | reverse complement strand
GACTTGTAATCCGGGATCACGCCCTCCGCCATGAATACCGCCGAAGCGATAGCCAACGCCGGCAAGAGGTCCGGATCCTTGTATACAAAGATCTTCTGTCCCATGACATTGCTTAGGATCTGGCACCATCGCCGCTCCCTCGCTCCGCCGCCGATCAGTGTGATCTTCGTCGCCGGGTGATCAAACAGTTCCAGGCCCTGGCGGATCGAGAATGCCACGCCCTCAAGGACGCTCTCTGCCATGTCCGCCGCCGTGGTCTCCTGGGAAAGTCCAAGGAAGCTTCCCCGGACACTGCTGTCCATGATTGGGAACCGCTCGCCTGTCACATAGGGCAGGAAGAACAGCCCGTGGCTGCCAGGTTCCGCTTTCTCCAGAAGTTCTGAGATATATCCGAAATCCGGCGCTCCCTCTGGATCCCTGGAAAGGATCTTTGCGATCAGCCGGTGGACATTTCCGCCATTTAAAAACGGGACCACGTTGATGATCAGGTCTTTCTGCATCGCTGCCAGGTTGAACCCGCCGCCCTCGCTCTCCATTCTTTTGTTGGAAACGGCTGCCACCCAGCCGGATGTTCCGAGGTTGATGTTGTACTCCCCCGGTGCCAGGATGCCGCTGGCAAGTGTCGTCGCCCCCGCGTCCCCGGTTCCGGCGTAGACCTTTGTTCCCGCCGGATAGCCGCTTTCCGCCGCTCCGGTCTCCGTGACCATGCCGACACACTCATGGGCGTAAAAGAGTTTCGGAAACTTCCCAATGTCGATTCCCGCTGCCCCTATGAGTTCCTCCGACCAGACCTTTTTGTCCAGGTCCATGGCCCCCGCCGTGGAACATGCCGTCATGTCCCCGGCAAACTCGCCGGTGAGTCTTCCTATTACATAGTCCTTAGAGCTGATCAGAAAACATGCCGTTTTCTCGTAGATCTCCGGCTCATTCTCCTTGATCCATAAGATCTTCGCCAGAGGCATCGATCCGTCGAAGTGGTTTCCCGTGATCTCCGCGATATACGCATCCCCGAGAGGCACCACGTTTCGGTTTGCCGCCTCTTTTATAATCGTCCGCGCCTGCTCATCCGCGCGCCCGTCCGAATAGAGGATCGCGTTCCGGAGCGCTTTTCCTTCCACCCCCACAGAGATCATATCCTGCATCTGGCCGGAGAAGATGATGGCACCGATCTCTGCCGCCGGGATGATCTCAAACATCTCTTTTGAGAGTTTGCAGAACGCCCCGTACCACTCGTCCGGATCCTGTTCCTTAAAATTTCCCGCCTCGATGGTGTGGATCACGGAGCTTCCAGTGAAGACTGGCTCTCCGCTCTCGTTCACGACCACCGCCTTGACGGCTGTCGTTCCGATATCAAAGGTTGCTGCTAACATCTACTCCCTCCCCGCTCCGATTTTCTGAATAACGACCGCCAGAATGATGATTCCGCCGGTGATAATGTTCTGCATGAAACTCGGCATCTGTAAAATCGTGAGTCCGTTCGCCAGAACCGCCAGGATGATGGTTCCGACTAAAGTTCCGACCACACAGGGAACGCCGCTCTTGGAAACGGTGCATCCAATAAATACCGCCGCGTAGGACTGTAAGAAATATCCCTGTCCTGCCGTCGTATTCGCGGAACCTACACGGGATGCCACGAGAGCACCCGCAAGTCCTGCCATCGCCGCGCTTAACGCAAAGGCGAGAACCCGGTAGCGGAAGATCCGGATACCTGCCGTCTCCGCCGCCTCTTTGCTTCCGCCGATGGCGTAAAGCTTTCTTCCCGCTGACATATGGTTCATGAACATGTGGAACACGATGTAGAGAACTGCCGCCACGATGGTGATGAACGGGATTCCCGCGATCTTTAAAATTCCCGGGATCGTAAACGCCTTCGGAATTCCGTTAAATACGGTCGTTCCACCGGTAAGTCCGTAAATCACGCCGTCCAGAACGGTTCCCATGCCAAGTGTTGTGATAAAGGAAAGGATCCCGAACTTCGCTACGATCACTCCGTTCACGCATCCGACCGCCAGTCCCGCGAGGACGGCTGCCAGGAAGCAGACCGGGATCGGAACGCCCTGGATCGATAAGAGTGCCGCAACTACGCCGCCGAGGCTCACGATATTTCCGATGGAAAGATCGAACTCGTTGACAGTCATGACGAATGTCGCTCCCAAAGCGACCATCGCAAGCGGCGCTGCCTGACGCGTTATATTAAGGAAGTTTTTCAGTGTAAAAAACGACGCAGGTCTCAGGAGTCCGAAAATTCCGATGATGACAACAAGCGCTGCCACCGTTCCGTAATTCTTTAATGTTTTTCCTCTCATCTGTCGCTTTCCTCTCTCTCCGCCTCATAACAGCACGCCAGCACATCTGCCGGCTTCAGGTCTTTATTTTCAAATGTCTTTCGTACTTTTCCGTATGCCATGACGGCAACCTCATCGGCAACCTCGAGAAGTTCCGTGAGGTCTGATGATACATAAAGGACGGCTTTGCCCTTTTTCGCCTCTTCTTTTAGGAGTCTGTGGATCTCCTGTCTCGTCGCCACATCCACCGCCTGGGTCGGCTCGTCACAGAGCCAGATCGACGGCTCCGTGAGGAGCGCCTTCGCGAACACGACTTTCTGCTGGTTTCCGCCGGACAGCTCCTTTGCCGGCTGGCTTACACCGACGCATTTGATCTTCAACGCCTCGATCATGTCCATCGCCTTTTTGTCCGCCGCCCGCTTTTTGAACCAGCCGCCTTTTGTGTAGCGGTCGATGGAGGAAAGCATCATGTTCTCCTCGATGGTGAACGCCGGGATCATGGCTTTTCCCCTGCGGTCCTCGCAGATAAAGGCGATTCCCTGGCGGATCGATCCGGACGGGGTCGGGCGGTTCGTCGCCGCTCCATTGACTTTCACCTCGCCGCCTGCCAGCTTTCTCGTTCCGTAAATGCATTCCAGAAACTCTGTCCGCCCGCTTCCGCAGAGACCGAACATTCCGGTGATCCGTCCAGCCTTTACTTCCAGGTCGACGCCGCGGACGATTCCGTCCTTGGAGCGGATTCCGTGGACTTCCAGAGCTGTTTTTCCGATTTCATCTTCGGCAACTGTTCCCACCGACTCAACTCCCTGAGTATCCGTCTTTTCTGCCTCACTGCTCACCGGCTGCTTCACTCCATCTTTACCAGATGTCCTATCTGCCGCTCCGTCCTGAAGCTCCGCCTCGGCATCCTTTCCGGCTTCTCCAACGCCATCTGCGACTTCATTCCCGCTCATCAGCTGAACCAGCTCTTTTCTGCTTGTTTTCGCCGTATCCACCGTGGACACCAGCGTTCCGTTTCTCAAAACTGTGACTCGGTCCGTCAGCTCCATGATCTCTTCCAGTCTGTGTGTCACATAGAGGACCGAGGTTCCTTTCGCCTTTAAGTTTCTCACGATGGAGAACAGAAGGTTCGTTTCCTTATCGGAGAGGGACGCCGTCGGCTCATCCAGAATCAGGAGCTTACAGTCGCTCATCATCGCCCTGACGATCTCCACACATTTCTTCTGCGCCGGAGTCATCATGGACACCGGTTTCTTCAGGTCAAGATGGATCCCAAGTTCCGCCGCTTTCGCCTCGGCTTCCCGCTCCATCTCTTTCCACTGGATCAGTCCGCCTTTTACCGGATATGGTCTTCCGAGACAGATATTTTCCATTCCCGTAAATGCCGGGATCAGAACGTTGTCCTGGAAGATGATGTTGATTCCAAGGTTCCGGCTCTCTTCTGGTCTTATCGTCTCCGGAAGGTCTTTTCCGCTCCACAGGATGCTGCCGCCGTCTCTCTTGTAAACACCGCCGAGGATCTTGATGAACGTGGATTTTCCGGCTCCGTTCTCACCGACGAGGCCATGGACCTCCCCCTCGCCGAGGGAGAAGTCCAGACCTTTTAATGCGTACACGCCGTTAAATTTTTTATCTACGCTCTTTACATCCAGCAACATCCTGTATTACCTGCCTTATTTTTGTTCTTCTATGCTTTCCGGCTTGTATCCGGATTCATTCTCTTACTGCGCGTTCTCCTCTGT
>CAVIYT010000097.1:0-8443 GCA_963646925.1 Paludibacteraceae bacterium | reverse complement strand
TGAGAAGCCGAAATATCCGCTTTTCGTGTGGGCGAGCATGATGTTCACCTCCGGTCTCGCGGCCGATATCCTGTTCTACTCCTTCTGCGAGTGGATCCTCTACGCGAATGATCCGCATATTGCGGAACTGGGCTCCATGCAGACCTGGTCCAGCACCTACCCGCTCTTCCACTGGGGTCCGATCCCCTGGGCATTCTATCTGGTCCTGGCCGTGTCCTTCGGATTCATGCTTCATGTCCGGGGCTGCCATAAGCAGAAATACTCTGAGGCATGCCGCGCGCTGCTCGGAAACAAGGTGGACGGTGTTCCAGGAAAGCTCATCGACCTTCTGGCGCTCTTCGCGCTGTTGGCCGGAACCACAACGACGTTTGCCCTGGCGACTCCGCTGATGTCCCAGGTGCTGACGACCCTGTTCCATATTCCGGCATCCAAGTGGATGACCATCGCGATCTTAGGCGTCACCTGTATTTTCTACACATATGCCCTGCTGCATGGAATGAAGGGAATCTCCTTACTGGCGAAGTCCTGCATGTACTTATTCTTCACCCTGTTGGCATATGTGCTCTTCCTCGGCGGTGAGACCCGGTATATCCTGGAAACAGGATTTGCGGCTGTCGGAAATCTGGCTCAGAACTTCCTCAGTCTTGCGACCTTCACAGACCCGCAGCGAACCACCTCCTTCCCCCAGACATGGACGATCTTCTACTGGGCTTACTGGATGGTGTGGTGCGTGGCGTCCCCGTTCTTTATCGGATCCATCTCCCGCGGCCGTACGGTCCGTCAGACGATCATCGGCGGCTACGCCTGCTGCGTCAGCGCCACATGCCTGAGCTTTATTATCTTAGGAAACTACAGTCTCGGACTCCAGGTAAGCGGAAAGCTGGATGTGATGGCGATCTACGCCGCCGGCGGTGACCTCTACACAACGATCATCTCCATCATCCAGACACTGCCGCTTGCGCCGCTTGTCCTTGTGCTCCTCATCGTTGCCATGGTAGCCTTCTACGCCACCAGCTTCGACTCTATCGCCCTTGTGGCCTCCTCCTACACCTACCGCCAGATCACAGGCGATGAGGAGCCTCACAACGCTGTGAAAGCGTTCTGGGCGATCATGCTGATCCTGCTGCCGATGGCTCTCGTCTTTTCTGACAGCTCCATGGCGAACCTGCAGAGTGTTTCGATCATTGCGGCGTTCCCGATGGCGTTTGTGATCCTGCTGATCATTGCAAGCTTCCTGAAAGATGCGTCAGATTACATGAAATCATAAACTCAGTGCTTCACTAAACCGTTCGCGATCCACGCAAACGATTCGCGGCAGGCATTATTACGCCTCACAGCTCAATTCTGGAACGATCACTCTTAAATATTTTAAGTACGGATATGTAGCTCTTCTCCCAAAGCTCTATCCGTACTTTTTTCTTAAACAATTCGTAATTCTCCTGCCACATTTTTACCACAACTTGGTTGGAAAATACCATTGTCATAAACTGGATTTCTGGTATAATAGGACATGTAAAACAATTTGAGTATTTTTAGTAACAGCAAAAACAATTCTGCTGGTAACTATTCAGTACCTTCATAGCTACGAGCAAAAATCCATTCCAAATCGGCTACGCCGATGGGATTTTTGCCTTCCAGCCTATACTTTCTTACGTTCTGCGTAGCAAGTGCGCAGACCTACTGAACAGTTACTTCCGCTGTTACTATTACAATTTCCATGAGGAGGAAAAGCAACTATGAGAAAGAAAAATTTCTGCCTGGCAGTCCTTTCCGCATCCGCAGTTCTTGCACTGGGTGCTTCATTCAGCTCTTTTGCTGCCTGGAAGGCTGTAAACAGTGAGTGGGTCTACACTGACAATAATGGCAACAACGTGACAAGTGCATGGAGAACCGATAACGGTGAATCCTATTACCTTGGCGAGGACGGCTATATGGTCCGCAACACTCTTCTTGAAGATAACGGAAACTACTACTACTTAAGAAGCGGCGGACAGATGTTAAAGAACTCCTGGCGTTTCCTTGAAAATCCGAGCTGGCAGGGCGACGATAAAGTCGGTGACGCAAGCTGGTATTACTTCGATAATAACGGACGCGCGATCCGCACGAGCGGTGACGGTGTAAAGATCACCGATATCGGCGGAAAGAAGTTCGCCTTCGATTCCTACGGAAGAATGCTTACCGGCTGGATCACCTCCGCAGGTGAGAATATCTCTGATGAGTCCGACTGGGCTTCCGCTACTTACTACGGTGATGCGGAAGGTGACGGCAGCCTTGTTACGAACGCATGGGTATACATCAGCGTAAAGGATGACGATAACGAAGATGATGATGAGCCAACTTATCACTTCTACTTTGGTTCCAATGGTAAAAAGACTGTCAGCACAGAGAAGACGATCGGCAATGTAAAATATACCTTTGACGAGAGAGGTGTCGCTCTGGATGCCTGGGTTCACGACAGCAGCAAGGACACCTGGAAATACTATGGTACAGAAGAAGAGCCGAAGCTTCATACCGGCTGGTTCGAAGCTGTTCCGGCTAAGGATTTAAACAGCGATGACCACGAGAGTGATACAACTCACTGGTACTACGCAAACTCCAAGGGCGAGATCTACAGAAGCGACTGCAAGACCATTGATGGAAAGTCCTACCTGTTCAACAATGCCGGCGAAATGGTAACTGGCCTCAGAATCTTATACTACGAAGACGGAAAGTACTCTTCCTACTCTTCCGAGGTAGAATCTGTTGATACAATCAAAAACATGGATTCCAACAACCAGAAGCTCGTTTACTTCGAGTCCAATGGTGCTGCAAAGACAGGAACCACAACCATCACTCTTGACGGTACTTCCTACACATTCAGCTTCAAGTCCAATGGTTCCCCGAGAGGTGTCGGCGAGACTGGTATCTCTGACGGTTACATCTATGTAAACGGCTTACGTCTCACTGCAGATGAGGACGCGAAGTACGGTGTTGTAACTTACAATAACGAGTCCTACGTTGTAAACGAGAAAGGTTCTATCCAGAAGAACAAGAAGAACCTGAAAGACGCTGACGAGACTTACTACTGCACAAATGCAAAGGGTATCTTACTCCACTCCAGCACTGAAAAGTGTACTACAAAGCACTAATTATTGAACTTCAAGAGCATCTTCTCTATTGCGGAGAGGGTGCTCTTTTTCTATTCTCAAATACTTCATTTCTGCTTTATTCCAGCACTTTCCTTTCTCCCGTGATTCCTTTCCTGCCACATTCTTGTCCCTTTTCGACGCATTTCCGCCACAGATTCCTCAATGTTTCACCACAAAGTCTTCACATGTTAATCACATTTCGTTGATATACTTGTATCATCAAAAGGGAATAACAGCCAACACAAATCAAATTAAAAATTCAGGAGGTTTCACTATGAAAAAGAAATTTATGACTCTCGCGCTTACCGCAGCTATGGCTGCTTCTATGGGAATGACCGCTTTCGCAGGACAGTGGGTACAGAACACCACAGGCTGGTGGTGGCAGGAAGATAACGGCTCCTACCCGGTATCCCAGTGGAAATGGCTTGATGGAAACCAGGACGGCATCTACGAGTGCTACGCATTCGATTCCAACGGATATATGTATGCTGACACGACAACTCCGGACGGCTACACCGTAAATAAAGACGGCGCATGGACCATCGGAAATTCTGTACAGTTAAAGTTCGCGAAGGATATGCAGAATGAATCAAGCTCCAACGACAACACAGCTAACAATGACAGCACATCCGATAATACAGTTTACACAAACGAAGATATGGTTGGAACCTTCTTGATTAACGATGATGACAGAGAAGACTATTATGAACTCATGCTCGGCGCAGGCGATTCTATCGCGGCATTCTACTATGATACCGATGGAGATACCCATATTTACAACTTCTCCAAAGTCAGCGATACAAAATACCGTGATTCCTCCAACTCCCGCAACCTGACGATCGTGGACTACGATACCATCATCGTAAATGATAAAACATACATCAGAGAATAATCATTAAAATCCCATACCTTCATAGCACAACACAAAAAGCGCATCAGCAGATAATTCTCTATCTGCCGATACGCTTTTCTTATAACAACAGTTCCGCCCTGCGGCATCCTGTTCTCTTTTAGTAACTGTTCAGTACCTTCACAGTTACATGCAAAAATCCATTCCAAATCGGCTACGCCGATGGGATTTTTGCTTTCCAACCTAAGTTTTCTTACGGTCAGCGCAACAAGTGCGCAGACCTACTGAACAGTTACCTCTTTTATTCTACATCCTGTCCGCCCTTCACCTGCGGCCGTCCAAGACTCTCCCATTTTAAGAATGCGCTGATGAATCCGTCGATTCCGCCGTCAAGCACAGCGTTCACATTTCCGCTCTCGAAACCGGTACGGTGGTCTTTTACCATCGTGTACGGCTGGAGCACGTAGGAACGGATCTGGCTGCCCCATCCGATATCTTTCACGTCACCGCGGATATCGGAGAGCTTTTCAGCGTTTGCCTGCTGCTTTAACATATACAGTTTCGCTTTCAGCATCTGCATTGCCTTGTCCTTGTTCTGGAACTGGGAACGCTCATTCTGACACTGTACAACGACGCCTGTCGGGATATGGGTGATTCGAACCGCGGAGGATGTCTTGTTGATGTGCTGTCCGCCGGCACCGCTGGAACGGTAGGTATCGATCCTTAAGTCATCCGGGTTGATCTCGATATCAAGATCTTCCTCAATATCCGGCATTACATCGCAGGAAACAAAGGAAGTCTGTCTCTTTCCGTTCGCGTTGAAGGGCGAGATCCTTACAAGGCGGTGTACGCCTCTCTCAGACTTTAAGTAGCCGAAAGCGTTCTCACCGTTGATCTGGATCGTAACGGACTTGATTCCGGCTTCCTCTCCGTCTAAGAAGTCAAGTACTTCAACCTGATAGCCCTTGCTCTCTGCCCAGCGGCAGTACATGCGGTACAACATGCTGCACCAGTCGCAGGACTCGGTTCCTCCCGCTCCGGCGTTCAGTCTCAAGATCGCGTTGTTGTTGTCGTACTCTCCTGTGAGAAGTGTGCGAAGGCGGAGCGCGTCGAGCTCTGATGTGAACTCGTCAAGCATCTCCTGGATCTCCGGAACGATCTCCGGGTCATTCTCCTCGTATCCCATCTCGATCATCAGGCCGATCTCCTCGTACTGGTTCTGGAGCTTGTTGTACTCTGCGACCGTATCTTTCAGGTTTTTCGCTTCCTTCACGAGTCTCGTAGATTTCTCCGCATCCTCCCAGAAGCTTGGCTCCTCCATGGTCTTGTCCAACTCGTCGATCCTTCTGATCTTCGCTTCCAGATTCAGGGAGTCCCTGACCTCCTTCAGTGGAGTTTCATATGTGGATAATGTGTATTTAAACTGGTCTAACTCAACCATAGAATCTGTCCTTTCCTGTAACGGTCCACCTTCTGCACATCTGCTGTGCATACCGTGCAGAAACGTTACCATTCTTATTAACTATTCAACAAGGTCAGCGCAGGTTCCCGCGCTGACCATAAAAAACATGTTTTGACCTGCTTTCAGTCCTATGCTAACGGCTTTCTTCCGCAGCACTGTTTGTACTTCTTGCCGGATCCGCACGGACACGGATCGTTCGGGTAGATCTTCTGGGCCTGACGTCTCTGCGGAGCTTTTGCCGCGGAATCGTCACGGTTTGTTCCTGTAACCTTGGCAGCCGGCTCTCTCTCGACCTTCTCCTCTACACGGATATGGCAGAGGATACGGATCGTATCTTCACGGATCGCCGCAGTCATATCATCGAACATCTCGTAAGCGCTCATCTTGTACTCTACGAGCGGATCACGGTTGCCGTATGCCTGTAAGCCGATACCTTCGCGGAGCTGATCCATATCGTCGATATGGGACATCCACTTGTTGTCGATTACCTTTAAGAGAACGACACGCTCGATCTCACGAACCTGCTCTGCATCCGGGAATTCTGCTTCCTTGGACTCGTAGAACTTCGTTGCCATCTCTTTCAGCATATGCTTGAACTCTTCCTTGTTCATCTTCTTGATCTCGTCAGTCAGCTCGATCGGCTTTAACGGAATGATCGGAAGAAGAAGATCATTTAATTCCTTGAATTCCCAGTTCTCCGGAGTCTGATCATCGCTGATGGACATGTCCACAGCGCCCTCAACGATATCGTTGAGCATCTTCATGATCAATTCACGCATGTTCTCACCATCAAGTACCTGGCGGCGCTCTGCGTATACGACCTCACGCTGCTCGTTGTTGACCTCATCGTACTTTAAGAGGTTCTCACGGATACCGTAGTTATTTGTCTCGATCTTCTGCTGCGCTTTTTCGATGGCGGAAGATAACATTTTGTGCTCGATCTGCTCGTTCTCCGGAACACCCAGGGCATTGAACATACTCATTAATTTGTCGGAGCCGAAGAGACGCATCAGGTCATCCTCAAGGGAGATATAGAAGCGGGACTCACCCGGGTCTCCCTGACGTCCTGCACGTCCGCGGAGCTGGTTATCGATACGTCTGGACTCGTGGCGCTCTGTACCGATGATCTTTAAGCCGCCGAGAGCCTTGGACTCATCGTCAAGCTTGATATCGGTACCACGGCCTGCCATGTTCGTCGCGATGGTTACCGCACCGTGAACACCTGCGTCCGCTACGATTTCAGCCTCTAACTCATGGTACTTCGCGTTTAATACTTTATGCGGAACTCCGCGCTTCTTAAGCATCTGGCTTAACATCTCAGATGTCTCGATGGTGATCGTACCGACGAGGACCGGCTGGCCTTTCTCGTGTGCCTTTACGATCTCCTCGACAACTGCGTGGAATTTCTCTTTCTTTGTCTTATATACAGCGTCGTTTAAGTCTTTACGGATAACCGGACGGTTTGTCGGGATCACGATAACGTCCATACCGTAGATGTTACGGAACTCTTTCTCCTCGGTCTGGGCTGTACCGGTCATGCCGCCTTTTTTCGTATACTTATTGAAGAAGTTCTGGAATGTGATTGTTGCGAGGGTTCTGGACTCTCTCTTAACGTTTACATGCTCCTTCGCCTCGATGGCCTGATGGAGACCGTCGGAGTAACGGCGGCCCGGCATGATACGTCCTGTGAACTCGTCGACGATCAGGACCTCGTCATCCTTAACCACATAGTCCTTATCGCGGAACATGAGGTTGTGGGCACGGAGTGCAAGGATGATGTTGTGCTGGATCTCAAGGTTCTCAGCATCAGCGAGGTTGTCGATATGGAAGAACGCCTCGACCTTCTTAACACCCTGTTCCGTCAGGTTTACGACTTTCTCTTTCTCATTTACGATGAAATCGCCTGTCTCGGTGATCTCCTCGCCCATGATGGCGTTGAGTTTGTTGAACTCGCCGGATTCCTCACCGCGGACTAACTGCTTTGCGAGAACATCGCAGACCTCATAGAGCTTTGTGGACTTTCCGCTCTGTCCGGAAATGATAAGCGGGGTTCTCGCCTCATCGATCAATACGGAGTCCACCTCATCGATGATACAGTAGTCGAGGTCACGGAGTACCATCTGCTCTTTGTAGATCGCCATATTGTCACGAAGGTAATCGAAACCGAGCTCGTTGTTCGTTACATAAGTGATATCGCACTGGTAAGCGGCTTTTCTCTCCTCGGAAGTCATGGAGTTTAATACAACGCCGACCTTTAAACCAAGGAACTCATGAACCTGTCCCATCCACTCGGCATCTCGTTTTGCCAGGTAGTCGTTGACGGTTACGATCTGAACGCCTTTTCCAGCAAGGGCATTTAAGTATGCCGGACAGGTGGAAACAAGAGTCTTACCTTCACCTGTCTTCATCTCCGCGATACGTCCCTGGTGAAGGACGATACCGCCGATGAGCTGTACCGGGTAGTGCTCCATCTTTAAAACTCTCTTGGCTGCCTCTCTGACGGTCGCGAATGCCTCCGGCAGAAGATCATCCAGAGTCTCACCCTGTGCGAGGCGCTCTTTGAATTTTCTTGTCTGATCCTTTAATTCCTCATCAGACATTGTCTGCATGGTCGGACGCAGTTTTTCGATCTTATCGATGATCGGGTAGATATACTTTAATTCCCGGTCACTGTGCGTGCCAAATACTTTTTCAACAAAATTCATTCTGCTTGTTCTCCTACATAAATAAATATACACATGCAGCTGTTCTCTGGCTTCTGCCAGCCCGCTGCATACAAGTTTCTATATAACCGCATACGTCTGCATCGTACAATCCTTAATATTTTAACACCTTCCGGGGTTTTATTCAATGACTTCATGTAATTTTAACATTTCGTACATAAATCCTTGCGGGAATCGCCGTCTGACCATTGATTCTGCTATTGTATCTGCATCTTTTTTCTCTAATTTTTCGACAATTCATTTATCTCCTTCTTCGACGCCTCCCTGCATCGTTCTCCGC
>CAVIYT010000096.1:0-2797 GCA_963646925.1 Paludibacteraceae bacterium | reverse complement strand
GTAGAGCACTTGACTTTTAATCAAGTTGTCCGGGGTTCGAATCCCCGATGTCTCATTGCTTAAAAAGTGGCGGAAACCCAGTAAAATCAAGGGTTTCCGCCTTTTTTGTGTATGTAGGTGAGTAACGAAAAGTAACCGAAAATAACCGATATTAGATGTCTCAAACGTGTCTCAGAGGGTGTTTTAAAACCATAATGTCTCAAAAATGTCTCAGATTTTTAGAGGGTAAATGTCTTGGAAAGTACGTCTGCGGCGCGTTCTCGCTCCTCCATGATATGGCTGTAAACCTCTAAAACCATTCTCTCATCATCCCCCATTAACTGAGCAATTTTCTTGGTAGATATTTCAGGGACCAAGTAACAGAGCTCCGTACAGAAATTATGGCGGAAGATATGCGCTGTAAGATCCTGGATCAGAAGATTATCTGCAGATCCGCCGACCGCGGCATTCATCTTTGAGACGATGCTGGCCCACATCTTTTTATAGCTGCTCTTCGTTACCTTTTCAGAATACCGGCTCCGGAAGAGGTAAGTTCCCTTTACGGTAGGAAGATATGATTTGAGGTACTCTGTTAAAATCGGCGCCATCGGGATCGATCGGTATCCATTATCTGATTTCACGGTTAATTTTTCCATCGGGTTATTTCCAATGAACACAAACGAACGGCGAACATTTAATAAAGACTCGGAAAGTGAAATATCTTCCTTATGCAGAGAGAGCGCTTCAGCCTGGCGCAAACCACAGCAGAAAATAATCAATACGAATGCCTTTTCTCTGGGCGTAAACTTGGCCAGAGGTAGGGCCTGTTTCTCCAATGGTGTAAGAGGTCGTTTTTCAGCAGCATGATATTTAGAAAGGTCAACATCCTTGCATATGTCATCCAGTGCGCTGGCCGGGAGCAGATGATCCTGTATTGCCGTTTTTATAACTTGTTTGAAAGTCACTTTAATTTGTTGGCAGGTCCGGGGGTGTGTGGCAGCGTTGTTGATCACCAGCTGAAAGTGGGATTTTCGAATATCCTGCAATTTTACATCTTTTATGGCATCGAAATGCTTGTCTACGATATTCCGATACATCATTTGAGTATTTATTTCCCGGACAGACTTGTATGTCACGAGCCATTCCCGGGCATATTCTCCGAACATAACTTTTGAAGGTGTGATCGATAAACCGGCGTTCACTTTTGCCTTTAACTCCACGACCTGTCGTTCCAGATCAGCGCTGGATTTCGATGAGCGAAGGTTCACGCGGTGCTTGGTGCCATCAGGGTTATAGGTTCCATCCCATACGCGGGTAGCAAAGTACCCGTTATCGCCGCGGGTATATTTTCTTTTTGCCATAGTATCATTCCTTTTCTATGATCGGAACCATCCCGGCAGGATTACCGGAATGGTTCCTTGGTGAGAGAGTTCCTAAAAAAGGGCGAAAAAAATACGCCCTCTTGCCAGGACGCTTATGGAATGATATAATTCAAGTGTCGAGTTTGGATTATATCTTCCGGAAACGTCCGGCAGGAGAAATCTATGTAAAGCCGTTCGGTGTGCCAACACTGGGCGGTTTTTCATTTTATAAAAACGAGATTATTTAATCCTTATGATCGGGCAGTTTGAACTTGTAAGTAATTCTTACAAGTTGCCTCTTCCAGTAATTCACCCTCGGAATAGATGTTTTTTATGTGCAGCGTTATATTTTGAGGAGATGTGTTATACAGTTCAGCGATACTTTTTTGCGTCATCCAGATAGAAGCATCAGAAAAGTAGGCATCAACCTTTGTATCCCCCTTTTCAGTCTGATAATCTCTCGGAATCTCTAAGCCAGTAAATATAAGGCTTTCAAATTCCATTTTTATTAAAATCCCCCACTTTTTTCACCAAAAACACTTGACATATGTCTCCAAAAATGTGGCGCTTCGCGCCTATTTAATCAAGAAGCATATTGTTCCGGCACAGCCGGTAAGTTTTTTGATTGGAGGCGATTTTTTGTTACCTGTTAACTGCGGCAGTCATTCCGACTACCAAAACTTTGTTGTTGAAAATCTTCGCAAATTTTATCCGAATCCTGATGCCATTTCTCGTGACACTTGGGATATTATCGATCGTTTTTGGAATCTCGATCTTTCCTACACAGATGAAATGATGATGAGCAAATATTCCAAGTATGGACCTGCTCCTAGAAATCCTTCCTGTATGCAGCGTTCCTACCTGCTTTCCATTGATTTTAAAGTTACTTCTGTAACTGAATGGGCTGCACAGCTTAAAATTAATCCTTTGTATGCTATTGTCAGCGGCTTTGAAGTTGGTGATACACCTGGTGTTGGCACCTTTTACGATTTCTTTTCCAGGCTTTGGGATTCTGAAAATAAGAATCTTAATCCCCATCTTCACAAACTTAAAATTCCCGTGAAAAAGCCTAAGAAAAAAGGTTATAAAGCACAGCCTACTGGAAAAGTAACGGTTGACCAATTATTAAAAAGTCTTGAAAAACAATCTTTTTCCATTGATGAGCAACCCTACGCTTCACTGTTTGACCTTTATACAAAAGAGTTCCTTCGCAAATCTCTTGAAAAGGGGCTTATTAATAATACTCATCTTTCCATTGCCGGTGACGGGACACCTGTTGTTACTTCTGCCAGAGAAAGAAAGCACCGCATTTGTGACTGTGCCTCAAAAGGTATCCATGACTGCGACTGTGAACGCTATTTTTCACAGCCGGACTGTGATGTAGGATGGGATTCCTCCAGAGGATATTTTTATCATGGATATGATCTTTACATGCTGGTTGCCTCTGATTCAGAAAG
>CAVIYT010000095.1:1863-6047 GCA_963646925.1 Paludibacteraceae bacterium | reverse complement strand
GCCGCTGTTCGAGGAGCAGGTAGACTTCGAGACTTTCAGCAAATCTGATTTCAGAGCTGTGAAAGTAAAAGAGTGTGTTGCAGTACCGAAGTCCAAGAAACTGTTACAGTTCACACTTGATGATGGAACTGGCACAGACAGAACCATTCTCTCTGGAATCCATGCTTACTATGAGCCGGAAGAACTGGTTGGAAAGACCCTGATTGCAATCACCAACCTCCCGCCGAGAGCCATGATGGGAATTGACTCCTGCGGTATGCTCCTCTCCGCAATTCATGAGGAAGATGGCGAGGAGAAGCTAAACCTTCTCATGGTTGACGACCATATTCCGGCTGGTGCGAAGCTGTACTAACTGATAGCGAATATAAAAAGGTGCTGTCTTATCAGAATTTCTGACGGGCAGCGCCTTTTTAGTCCAAAGGAGGGGATACAGAAATATCTGTATCCCCTCTACTCTTCTATCTTATCTTATTTACTGGATCCATGCCCCGTTCGCGTCTACACGATATCCATCCGGTGTCGTAGTATTCGCAAGCATCGCGCCAAGGGTTCCCTTGTCAGATGCTGTATTGAAGTAATACCACTTGCCGTCGATCTCGTGCCAGCCGGTATACATATGACCTCTGGTGTTGTCATACTTTGTATGCAGATAATACCAGTTATTGTTCCAGTAGAACCAGTTATCTTCCATCCAGCCGTCTACATCGAAGTAGTACCAGTCGGAACGTCCGTTCCAGGAAAGGTATACCCATTCGTTGTGCGGGAAGGTACCGTCATCATAGAGGAACCACCAGCCGTTTAATCTCCAGGTTCCGGACGCGTCGCGGTAGCCGCCCTTTGCCTGAATTGCCTCGTCTGTGTAGTACTCCGGACGGTCAAAGTCAATCGCAAAGCCGTAGGTGTAGAAGCCGTAAATCGTATCACCGATCTTTAAATACTCATTGCATGGAAGTCTTCCGTTATCCTCCGTGAACTCACCGCCCTCTAAGATCCAATGGCCGGTCTTTCCGGCTGCGTTCGTTGCACGGCTTCTCGTTGTGGTGCTTCCACCGTTGTCTCCACTGTCGCTGTCTCCATCACTGTCGGAACGCCAGCGATAGGTGATCGTAAAGGTCGTTCCATCTGTTCCGACAACATAGCCCAGCGGATACTTGTCCCATGTCTGGTCACTGTATCTGCTGCTCTTTCCCTTTGATGCTGGGATATCGGCAATTGTGAGCTTTGTTCCGACCTCGAAGGTCTTCGTGATCTCCGTCTGTCCGTTCTCCGTGAAGGTTCCGTTTACGACAACGAATTTGATATTTGTATACTGCTTCTCGTCATCTTTTTTATCGTCGTCCTTCTTATCGTCATCCTTCTTGTCGTCGTCTTTTTTATCGTCGTCCTTTTTCTCATCCTCGCACTTTACAAGGAATGTGACCGGAGTCTGACCTTCCGCAAGGATCCATCCTTCATTCTCTGGATCATATACAAGTGTCCGTTTCACATAATCAGCTCCAAGCAGCTTATGTGTCCCGTTGTCCTCATTATAAGAATTTACATAATCTCTTGCATGCACAGTTACATAGGCAACTGTCGCATTGCTCGGTGACGCATTGCTGGCCGTTCTGACTTCATAGCTTCCCGGTATTAAACCATAACTTGCATTTTCATGGTCGGCATTGCTTCCTGTATGGATCAAGGTAATCTCTCCGACCTGCATATGAATATCATCCTCATCCGGAGTCGGCCACATTGTTTCTGTATCTGTTTCCTCGTGACCACAATACTGACAGGTCTTTGTTACCTCGCGTGTATAGGAACCGTCATCCTGCTGCTCCCAATTGCCGTAGCTATAATCATATGCATTTTCTTTGTATCCGTCTGTATACTTATCATTTTCAGTATCAATTTCGTGGGATACCATCTTTCCGTCTTCCCATACGGTTTTCCCATCGATACTGATTACAGATCTGCCTGTATTACGACTGTTAAAATCATCCCAGGCACCATTACCGGACGTATCTCCAAATGCAAAAAGCTTCGAGCAGGTTGTATTACTTGTTTCCAGACCATTTACCGTATTGGTTCCGGAAAAATTAATGATGTATTTTTGATTCTGCATATTTGAATCATTGATACTCAGTGCGGCCTTGCTTGTTCCAGAGGCATTTACCGTACAATCGCTGAAATTGACGGTAATATCATGTTTTCCGGCACTATCATCCGTGTACACATTGATTGCTCTGTCTTTTACGTTAAAAGTGCAATGATCGAATGTCATTTCCGGGGATGAATATGTCCAGATTGCGTATCCATCATCGCACTTGAAAGTCGTATTTTTAAATGTTGCTGTCTCATATCCCCAGTAAAATGTTCTTCCGTTAATGGTACAATTCTCAACCACCGTATGATCTACACGGATAAGTCCAAGATAATTCTCAGCTGCGCTCTGCAGTGTCATATTCTTAAAAGTGACCGTACCCGCACCATCAAAGCTGTAATCTCCATTATACTCTGTACCATAATTAGCAGGATCTGGCACTTCTGCACCGATATTCCAGCCGGTCTTTTCCACACCGTTTCCAACAAAGGTCAAATCTTTCTGGCGTGTCAATTCTTTTATACTGATATCGCCTTTTTTATAAAGCGTGTACTTACCATCTCCGAGCTTAATAATATCTCCGTTTTTTGCATATTCGACTGCCTTCACGACTGTCTTAAACGCTGTTTCTGCACTAGTACCATCGTTTGCATCGGATCCACTAGTAGCATCTACATAATAATCATACTTCTCTTCTGCATCTGCAATGTCTTCCGTTCCTGCTTTCTCCCCCCCTTGCACATCCGCAAGAGAGCTTGCCGGCATGATTCCGGCAATCAGGATGGCAGACATGATTCCGGCTAAAAGCCTTGTCCCAAATTTCCTTTTTCTCATACTCATTGACTCCTTTTTTTCAATTTGCAACGGTTCCGTCTCTTCACAGTTACCAATTTTCCTTTTATGGAACGTGGGGATGTGGATTTCTGCTCCCAGAATACCCACACCTCCATCATCCTATTTCCTATCAATCAGGAGATGCACCGGATCCTTCTTTAGCGGATCCATGCCCCATTCGCATCAACCTTATATCCGTCCGGTGTCGTGGTATTCACAAGCATTGCGCCGAGGGTTCCCTTGTCGGATTCTGTGTTGAAGTAATACCACTTGCCGTCGATCTCGTGCCAGCCGGTGTACATGTGGCCTCTTGTGTTGTCGTACTGGGTATGAAGGTAATACCAATTGTTGTTCCAGAAGAACCAGCCGTCCTCCATCCAGCCGTCTACGTCGAAGAAGTACCAGTCGGAATGTCCGTTCCATGTGAGGTATACCCACTCATTGTGCGGGAATGTACCGTCATCGTAGAGGAACCACCAGCCGTTTAATCTCCAGGTTCCTTTTGCGTCTCGATAGCCGCCCTTTGCCTGGATCGCCGCGTCTGTGTAGTATTCCGGACGATCAAAATCGATGGCGAAACCATGTGTGTAGAAGCCGTAGATCGTATCACCGATCTTTAAGTACTCGTTAGACGGAAGCTTTCCATTGTCCTCCGTGAACTCGCCGCCCTCTAAGATCCAGCGCCCGGACTTTCCTGCTGCGTTTGTAGCTCTGCCTCTGGTCGTCGTGGAATCATAGTCGCTGTCACTATCACTGTTTGATCTCCACTGATAAGTGATCGTGAAGGTTGTTCCCTCTTCTTTTACAACATATCCCAGCGGATACTTATCCCATGTCTGGTCACAATATCTGCTGTTCTTTCCTCTGGATGCCGGAATGTCAGCAAGCGTAAGCTTTGTTCCAACTTCAAAGGACTTTGTGATCTCAGTCTGTCCGTTCTCTGTGAATGTACCGTTTACAACAACGAACTTAATATCACTGTACTGTTTATCCGGATTCGGAGTTTCCTTCTCGCATTTTGCCTTGAAATTAATGCTGATCTCAGAATCTGGCGCGTACCATTTTGCGGTATCCGCATCGTAGTAGAGTTCTACTCTTGATGCATCGTCTCCGACATTTGTATGTGTTCCATCGAGATATGCTGTGATGTATTTCGCCGCGCGTACTGTTACAACAGCAACGTAATCATCCTCGTTATCCCTTGTAACACTATAGCTGCCGTCAAGAAGTCCGAATGTCTTCGCTTCGTGGTCCTTATCTGTCGTAC
>CAVIYT010000095.1:0-1811 GCA_963646925.1 Paludibacteraceae bacterium | reverse complement strand
AGCTTACAGTAATCGATTCACCAAAGAGATCCTTTAACTCCTTGTTATCCGGAAGCTTCGGTTTCTCGTCTTCCTTTTTCTCCTCGCACTTTACGACAAATTCAACCGGAAGGTCGTTATCTTCAACATTCCAGTAACCATCACCAACATATGTAAAGATCACTTTCCTGGAAGAATCACCCTGTACCGCATGGGTACCGTATTCCTTGTTGTATTCCGTTACATATTTCGCCGCATTTACGGTAACGATCGCAGTTGCGTTACTTGCACTTGCCACTGTGTAGCTGCCATCGATCAGATCATATTTTTCTTCCTCATGGGAAGCGTTGCTGCCGGTATGAACAAGCGTTACCTTTCCGATCAAATTTTTAATCTGATCATCCGTCGGAATCTCCGGATTCTCCGGTTCCGGCTGATCGTTGGAGCAGTCAACCTTTACCGTATCAATCAGCGTAATCGCGCTTGTTGGTTCTATCCACTCACCATCTTTGTACAGCATCCACTTATTTTTAGTTAAATTCCACATGAGTGTATAGGTCACATTATTGACATTAGTAAGATCATGATCATATCCCACTTGAGTATTGTACATAGATGCATAATACTCACCTAATACAGTAATCTCGCTCGCATATTTTCCATTTACGCTTCTTACATCACCAATCTTAACAGAATTCGGATCTGTTACCTCATACGTTTTGGCTTCATGACCGGATGTTGTATTTACGCACTCGACAATGATTCCGGCAACAAGATCTGTTCCAACCGGTTTATCCGGAATAACCGGTTCTTCTCTTGTAAAGCATGCGTAGAAGTTTATTGTATCTCCACCCTTTACACCGGTCTGCTCTGTAAACGGTTCACTAGCTGTCGTTGAATTGTTCTTTGTCCATTTTTCAAACTTATATCCGTTTGCCGGAGTTTTTGTGATATCATCTTCAGACGGTGTCACTACATTCTGCCCGTCAGCGAGTGTAAATACCTGAACAGTTCCAGTTCCACTTACAGTGCCGTTTTCGTCTTTATTTCCAAATTTGACGAGAACCTGTTTGATGTCTGCAATTCCATCCCCGCCTGTTTCACTGTCTGTATCGCCATCCTCTGCTGCGTCTTTCCATGAATCACCATAGTAGTAAATATCAATTTTGCAATCACCGGAGAATACAGTGGTACCAGCATCGTAAGTCCCTGCGTCACCGTAAGTGCCATCTGCCTTTTTGAAGGAAACAGTTGTATGGTCATACAGATAATCTAAACCAAAAGGTGTATTTTTTTCATTTGCTTTCTGGTCAACAGTGCTTTCGGAAATGATCACAGAGACCCTAGAATTTTTTTCAGCTTGCTGTCCCAGTTCAACAGAATCATTGTAAGTACTTCCTGGAGCAATATAGTGCTTACTTACAGAGTATGTGACATACTCACTCTGGCTTTCAGACTGTTTCCAGTGTGCCACAAGTCTTACAGTGTGATCTGATTGATCCGCCGCTACTGCTCCTATATTAACTTGTGTATAAAGCTTACTCTGACCTAGGTACCATCCGTCAAAGGTGTATCCTTCTTTTGTCGGTAACTCTGCTCCCGCAAGAACCTCTATTTTATCAGAGCTGTTCATTCCAGCTCTTGTGAGTTCATCAGCTCCTTGAGTCGCATTCAGAACGTATCCTTCTTTTTGGAATTGTGGACTCCAGCCACCTCCATTGGCGTCATAGATTACTGTATAAGTTTCCGGCTGCGGAGTGTTTTCAGATACCGTAACGGTTACAACATATTCTTTTGCCGCAGTCGGAGAATTGATCGTATATGTTTTTGTG
>CAVIYT010000094.1:6865-36578 GCA_963646925.1 Paludibacteraceae bacterium | reverse complement strand
ACATTATGCTGCACAGGAGGAAGAACGGAGACGGTCGGCGCGGAATGTTGTGAAGTTGCGCGAAAGTTGACATAATTTAATTATGTCAACTAAAGACAGCAGATATATTCTAATTAAGAATCTCCCCAAATCACTTTTATTTTTAGTAGGTGATTTGAGGAGATTTAACGTTTAATAAGTTGATCATCGGACAAACCAACGAAAAGATATTTGTTGATTATATCTTCAAATCGTTCTTCTCTCATTTAAGTGTTTGATATTCTAATACTGAAATCAAATCATTTATATTCAGTTTAGTATTCTTAGGAACATTTAATTCCAGCATATTTGTCTGATCCTGGAGCCATATATAATCTTTCTGCTCCTCATTTTCCGAATAATAATACTCAAAACCATCCTGCACTTCTTTTGAATTTGCGTCCGGATTGTTTCTGATCATTGTCTCCAATCCGCTCTTTCCGTCAGAAAGCCTGTGCGTAATCAGAACAAAGCCATTGTCATATTGGCAGGAAAAGTAACCCTCACGCACCTGGATATTTGTCAGTGACGTCTTCCACGGGTTATCTGTGTTAATCAGGTAAATGCGTTCTGTTTGGAGTTCCGAACGCATATTTGGAGAGGCTGATGTTTGGTACACATAAATAAAACTCTCTAAATCTTTATATGTATCCTGCATACTAAGCACACATACCTCTGACTCCGTAGGTGTTTCCGTACTTTCATCTGCCTGATTCCGGCATCCGAAAATGAGCAGTGTAGCGGTCAGACATAATACCATATATTTTCTCACATTGCTCCACCTCACCCATGAACTCGCATCTACACAACCAGTTTCCCCAACACCTTATTCACCTGTCTGCTGATCGTCCCTACTAAGAGCGCGGCCGCAATCGTTCCCTCTCTGACTCCATAGATTCCATGCAGAAAAATCAAAGATAAAACACAGGAAATCATGACAAGGGACACGTCAAAAATGACCTTCATCGTCCCAAACTTCAGCGGAGTGATCTTGCACACGGCCAGAATAAATCCCTCTCCCGCAAGCGTGATCACATCCGCCGTCACCTCAAAACTGACGCCGACGGACACCAGTGCGATACCGATTCCGCAGAACATCCACTGCTGCAGATACCCAGCCGGTGCAAGTCCACTCAAAGAACTTACCGCAAAGTCCGTGATAAACCCGAACACAAACGCAATCGGCAGCTGCAGCAGCTGGATCCACTCATATCGCTTTCTCAAAATAAGCATCTGCAGCAGGATCAGACAGCAGTGCAGAATGATCGTCGTCGTTCCGACCGTCAAACCACTGATCTGTCCCGTTACATAAGGTAAACTCGATATAGGAGAAGTTCCAAGATTTCCCTTGATTGAAAAAGCGACACCAAAAGCCATAATAAATAAACCAACGATCAAAAATCCCCATCTTTTTCCAGATCTTAAATGACTATTCATCCCTATCTTACTCCCGCAACTATACAGCGCCGGACAGCCTGAAGGTTGTCCGGCGCATACCTTTCGTCAATACACTTACTTCTCTTCCATCAACAACCGATACAAAGTAGGCTCCGCATGGATCTCCCTCAGGATCGCCTCGATCGCCTCCCGGTTCTCCTTCTTCTTCCCCTGCTTCACCGCCCGTATTAAAAGATTCTTCGGCGTATGTTCCATATCGATGAACTCCAGGATCTGAACCCGGTATCCCATGGCTTCCAGGACTTCCGCCCGCAGGGCATCCGTATAAAGTGCAGCCATCCGCTCCTTGATAATTCCATAATGGAACACCGGCGCAAACAACTCGCTCTCCATCTGCTTGTTCACCTCATGCTGGCAGCACGGAACAGACAGGATCACCTTCGCGTTCCACCGCACCGCCTTCTCCAGGGCGAAATCCGTCGCCGTATCGCAGGCGTGGAGCGTCACGACCATATCGACCTCATCCGTTCCCTCATAGGACGCGATATCCCCGTGAAGAAATTCCAGTGAATCATATCCAAACTTCTTCGCAAGCCGTGAACAGTGCTCGATCACGTCTGTTTTTAAGTCCAGCCCTGTGATCCGCACCGGATATCCCTTCAAAACCTTGAGATAATAATACATTGCAAAGGTCAGATAAGACTTTCCGCAGCCAAAATCAATGATCCTGGTCTCCTTACTCTTATCAAGCTTCGGAAGCACATCCTCGATAAACTCCAAAAACCGGTTAATCTGGCGGAACTTATCGTACTTTGCGTGGACGATCGCCCCGTCCTTCGTCTGAACACCCAGTTCCAAAAGAAATGGAACCGGAATTCCCTCTTCCAGAATATACCGTTTCTTCCGGTTATGGGAGAGTCCGTTCGCCCATGCAGCCTGAAGAGCCGTATCGGAACCGCCTGCGCGTCCGCTGTCCTGCCCGGAAGCGGACGCCGTCACATTTGCCGCAGCCGCTTTTTTCTTCACCTTCACGGTGACTTTCCCCTTCTTGCTCACGAGAACAGACCCGCTCTTATCCAGGGCCTCAAGCTGGAGCTGTCTGAAGCTCTTCTCCATAAGTTCTTCCAGATAAGCCGCGGCTTCCTCCGCAGTCAGATTTTTGTGAAACGCCTGCTTTCCGACAAACTCCTCCGCCTGGAAATGCAGAACGCCTTTCGCCAGCACCGGGCGGAGTCTGGCCTTTAAGAAATCATTCTTTTCGACCTGACCGCTGGCGGTAGCCTGGATCAGCCGTTCATTTAAAAAATCAGTGAGTACACTGTGAAGTTCTCTCTTTTCCATCACTTCTTCTCTCCCCAGCCGCCGCGCAAAAGTTCCGGATAGTCCATCAGATGGGCAAAATCGTTAAAGCGGTTCAACAGCATCTCCCCATCAGATTCCCGGTAATAAAATTCTGTGATTCCGCAGTTCTCCAGATGTCTCGCGAGAAGCGGAACATAGGCGCCGTCCATATGAAGGTAATGGGTCACAAGACTCCGGATCACGCCGCCGTGAGTGACGACAGCCACAGTCTCAGCCCCTGACTTCGCGATCTCCTCCATAACCGGAACTGCGCGCCGGATCACGTCCGCGGCGTTCTCACCGCCCGGATACGGCAGGTCTTCCTTCATGGACGCCCTTGCGGCAAAAAAGTCCGCGTAGCGCTCCATGATCACATCGTCGGAAAGTCCCTCAAGATCACCGAAGGAAATCTCCCTGAGACCTTCCCGGATCACTCTCGGCGCCTGAATCTTCTTGTTGATAATATCGGCTGTCTCCCGGGCGCGGATCAGGTCGCTGGACCAGACGGCATCGATGGATTCCTTTGCCAGTCTCTCGCCGAGAAGAGCGGCCTGCCGCTTCCCAGCCTCGGAAAGCGGCACATTTACATTACAAAGCGGGCTGTTCTGCCTGCCGTGACGGATCAGATAGATTCTCATAGTTTCTCCTGTTTAGTTCTTAAAGCTGTGGATCGGAGCCGGGATTCTTCCGGTTCTGTTTATGAAGTTCTCACAGCTGAATGAGTTCACCGGCATGATCGGCGCATGTCCTAAAAGACCGCCGAACTCTACGTTCTCGCCCACTCCTTTTCCGATTACCGGGATCAGGCGGACAGCCGTTGTCTTCTGGTTCACCATTCCGATGGCAGCCTCATCCGCGATAATTCCGGCGATGGTTGCGGCGCTTGTGTCGCCCGGAACCGCGATCATGTCAAGACCTACGGAGCATACGCAGGTCATAGCCTCTAATTTTTCGATAGTAAGAGCGCCCTCATTGACCGCGTCGATCATTCCCTGGTCCTCGCTGACCGGAATAAACGCACCGGAAAGTCCGCCGACGTAGGAAGATGCCATAACGCCGCCCTTCTTTACCTGGTCATTTAACATGGCAAGGGCAGCCGTTGTACCCGGTGCGCCCGCGCGCTCCAGACCGATCTCCTCTAAGATCTCAGCGACGGAATCGCCCACAGCCGGAGTCGGTGCAAGAGACAGGTCGATAATGCCGAACGGAATTCCAAGGCGGGCAGATGCCTCTTTCGCAACGAGCTGGCCCACACGGGTGATCTTGAATGCCGTTTTCTTGATGGTCTCACATAATGTCTCAAAGTCAGCGCCGCGGACAGACTGGAGCGCTGTCTTTACAACGCCAGGACCGGATACGCCGACGTTGATGATCGCGTCAGCCTCTGTAACACCGTGGAAAGCGCCAGCCATAAACGGGTTGTCATCCGGAGCGTTGCAGAAAATAACAAGCTTCGCGCAGCCTAAGCAGTCGTTGTCCTTTGTATATTCCGCGGTTCTGACGACCATCTCGCCCATTAAGCGGACAGCGTCCATATTTAAGCCGGTCTTTGTGGAACCGACGTTGATGGAGCTGCAGACGAAATCTGTCTCCTTTAAGGCCTGCGGGATGGACCGCATCAGGTTCTCATCTGCCGTTGTCATTCCCTTTGATACGAGAGCGGAATATCCGCCGATAAAGTTGACACCCACGGTCTTTGCCGCGCGGTCCAGGGTCTTTGCGATGGTCACAAAGTCCTCCGGGCTCTTGCATGCCGCGCCGCCGACTAAAGCGATCGGGGTCACGGAGATACGCTTATTGACGATCGGAATACCGAAATCGCGCTCGATCTGCTTTCCCGTCGGGACAAGATCCTTCGCAAGTGTTGTAATCTTATTGTAGATCTTTTCATTTAATTGATCGAGATCGGAGTCGCAGCAGTCCAACAGGCTGATGCCAAGTGTGATGGTGCGGACATCCAGGTTCTCGTGTTCGATCATGTTGTTGGTCTCGTTTACTTCCAAACGTGTAATCATGTGTGTTTCCCTCTCTCCCGTTAGATTCGATGCATTTTTGTAAAGATCTCTTCACGCTGGCATTTGATCTTGACGCCAATGCCGGCACCGATCTCGTCAAGGCTGGAAGACATTTCGTCGAAAGAAACGTTTGCCCCGTTTCCGTCCACGATCATCATCATGTTGAAATATTCCTGAACGATGGTCTGGGAAATATCAAGGATGTTAATTTTATGGTCTGCAAGATATGTACAAACTTTTGCGATGATGCCTACGGTGTCTTTTCCTACTACGGTGATAATTACTTTATCCATGGAAATTTTCCTCCTTGTGTTTGCCTTCCGCGTATTTGTAATTTGATCTGACCTGGCAGATATCGCCTGCCCAAAAGTCAGGATCCGGGGAAAGGTAGCCTTATGCAGTGCTAAAGCTTAAAAATTTTCTTAAAATATATCATTACATCTTATAAGATGCAAGTATTTTTCATCCAAAAATGCATGCCGCCGCAAACGTCCGCGCAAGACGCCTGAACGCACCGGGACGTTTCACGCTACAGACTGATGATCTCCGACATCTCATCCCGCTTCGCCACAGCCAGATGGAAATCATCCGCGTGGTACGGGCAGTCTCCCATGTCGATCTCCAGGCGCACGGTCTCGTAGGCCAGCTCCGGCATGTTGTTCTCCTTGCTCAGGTGACCTAACAGGATGTGCTTTAATCTGCCGCTCAAAATGCAGTTTAAGAGCCGTCCCGCGTTCTCATTGGAGAGATGACCGAAATCTCCCATGATGCGGTGCTTCAAATAGTACGGGTACGGGCCGGTCTCCAGCATCCTGAGATCATGGTTGGACTCCAAAAGCACCGCGTCCAGGTCCAACAGATGATCGATGGTATACTGGTTGAAGTGGCCAAGGTCTGTCGCCACCGCCACAGATTTATTCCCGGACTGGATCCGGTAAGCCACAGGGTCCGCGGCGTCATGGTCGATATGGAACGGCTTGACCGTCAGGTCCCCCAGGTTGAATTCCGTGTCCGGAAGAATTGGATGAAGCAGTTCCTCCGGGTATTCTCCCAGGCCTTTGATCTTTTTGATCTCGTTCAATGTCCCTTCCGTCGCGTAGATCGGGACCTCATATTTTCTCGCGAGAATGCCAAGCCCCTTTACATGGTCGGAATGTTCGTGGGTGATGCAGATCCCGTCCAGTTCACTCGTCTTTAAACCGACCTCATTGAGCCCCTGTTCGATCCGTTTCGCGCTGATCCCCGCGTCGATCAGCACATGGCTCTCTTCTGTTCCGGCGTAAATGCAGTTTCCGCTGCTTCCGCTGGCGATACTAACAAATCTCATCCCAGGATCTCCTTCAGCTGTCGTTTAATGTCGGATTCATCCCCATTGTTGTCGATGACCCGGTCACAGAGCGCGCGGTACTCTTCCTCAGACGCCTGTCTTCCGATGATATCTTCGCACTTTTCGCGGCTGTAGCCCCGGTTTGCCATGAGGCGGATGATCCGGTTCTCCTTTGTTGTGTAGACGTACCAGAGCTCGTCAAAGAGATCCTCCGGCGCTGTGGCAAAGACAGCAGCCTCGATGACCACAAGACGTTCCTCGGCCGCTTCCGCCGCCTCACGCATGGTCTTCCACACCAACGGGTGGATGATGGAGTTCATGGTCCTCAACGCGTCCTTATCGCAAAAGATCACATCCGCCAGCGCTTTCCGGTCCACAGATCCGTCCGGGGCAAGGAAGGAGGTTCCAAGGGCCTCTGTGACTCTCAAAAGCCCCTCACTTCCCGGTTCCATGAGATCGTGGGCCACAAGATCCGCGAGAATGATCTTCGCCCCGAATTCTTCTTTTAATACGGCGAGCACGCTGCTCTTTCCGGCACCGACACCGCCGGTGATTCCAATAATTTTCTTCTTCTGTTCCATTTATTTCGCCTCAAACCAGTTCTTTCCGTCGTGCATGTCGATCTCCAACTCCACCTTTAAGGAGGCCGCATGGTGCATCTCCTCGGAGAGGATCTTCATGACAGTCTCCTTCTCATCCTCTGCCGTCTCGATGAGAAGCTCATCGTGTACCTGAAGGATCAATCTGGAACGGAGGTTTTCTCTTCTCAGCCGTTCATCCACCCTGATCATGGCGATCTTGATGATGTCGGCGGCGGTTCCCTGGATCGGGGAGTTCATAGCCACACGCTCACCGAAGGAACGCTGCATGAAGTTCGAGGACTTTAATTCCGGCACCGGGCGCCGGCGTCCGAACATGGTCGCCACATATCCCTGTTCCTTCGCGTCTGCCACGAGGCTGTCCAGGAATTTCTTTACCTGCGGGTACGTCTCAAAGTACCGCTCGATATATTCCATGGCCTCTTTTCTGGAGATGCTCAAGTCCTCACTAAGTCCAAAGGCGCTGATTCCGTACACGATTCCGAAGTTTACGGCCTTCGCGTTGCGGCGCTGCAGCGGTGTCACTTCCTCAAGCGGGATGTGGAACACCTGGGACGCCGTGATGGCATGAATGTCCTGGGCGGACTTATAGGCCTCGATCAGGCGCTCATCGCCTGACATGTGGGCAAGCACGCGCAGCTCGATCTGGGAATAGTCGGCATCCAGGAAGAGGAAGCCGTCTTTCGGAACGAATACCTTCCGGATCTCACGTCCGAGTTCCATGCGGATCGGGATGTTCTGAAGGTTCGGTTCCGTGCTGGAGATCCGGCCCGTCGCCGTGATCGTCTGATTGAAGCTGCTGTGGATCCGTCCGTCCTCTTTGATGTAAGTTCCCAGGCCGTCGGCGTAGGTGGAATTTAATTTCGTATACTGTCTGTAATCCAGGATCTTTTGGATCACCGGATAATCCGGGGCAAGCTTTTCGAGGACATCGGCAGCGGTGGAATAACCGGTCTTTGTCTTCTTTCCGCCCTTGATCTGCATCTTCTCAAACAGAATCTCACCCAGCTGCTTCGGGGAGTTGATGTTGAACTCCTGTCCGGTCATCTCCCAGATTTCTTTTTCCAGGACCGCGATCTGCTTCTTTAACTTCTCGCCGTAGGCTGTGAGCTCTTCCCTGCGGACCGCGATTCCCTCATCTTCCATATGGAATAAGGTGTAGATCAACGGCAGTTCGATCTCCCGGTACAGCTGCTCCATTCCCTCTGCCGCCAGACACTCTAAAAGCGGTTTCCCGGCCGCAAAAGAGGTATAGGCCATAAGTCCAGCCATGCGGGTGAAATTCTCCGTCTCCTTCGCGCAGGCGTCCTCATAGGACAGCTTTTTGATCAGGTCCGCCCTGGACGGAACCGTCATTCCGAGGATATCCCTGGCGATGTCATCATATCCGTAGGTATCCTTGAGTGGATTTAAAAGATAGGCCGCGACTCCCGCGTCATAGACCGTGTCCCCGTAGGAGAGGTCCGTAAACGGCAGGGAATGTTTCAGGTCCAGCACCCACACATGGCCCGTGCGGCAGAGTTCCTCATACTTTCCGGAAAGATAGCTCTCGGTCATAAATCCGCTGACCGGGAAGATGTAGCTTCCGGTCTCCTCAAAGCTGAGGGCAAGGGCGGTGACGGAACCGTGTTCCGCCAAAAGTTCCATTCCGGCGTGATCCGCCGCTTTCGCCTTCTCAAAGAGCGCGTCCGCCTCGGAGAAATCATCCACGAGAACAAACTGTTTCTCCGTACCGCTCTCATTTTTGATCTCCTCGCCGAATCTCGCCGCGATGGACTTAAATTCCAGGCGTTTCATATATTCGTAAGCTTCCGGCGTGTAGAGGTTTTCTAATTTCGCGTCCGCCATGGAAAACTCGATGGGGGCATCGATACAGATCCGCGCAAGCTTCAGGGAGAGATCCGCAAGGTCTCTATGTTCCTCCAGTGCCTTTTTCGCGCGGGGCGGCTTTACCTCATCGAGATGGGCGTAGATGTTTTCCAGGTTCTGGTACTGGACGATCAGGTTTGTCGCCGTCTTCTCACCGATGGACGGGATGCCCGGGATGTTGTCGGACTGGTCGCCCATCAAGGCTTTTACCTCGATAAACTGTTCCGGTGTCACCTGGTACTCCCGGATCACGTCCTCCGGATAATAATTGTGGACCTCCGTCGTTCCGCGGCTCGTCTTCGGAAGACAGATCCGAATATGGGTATCGGAAAGCTGCAGGAGATCCCGGTCTCCGGAGAGGATCGTCACCTCGTATCCCTCTTTCTGCTCTCTTTTCGCGATGGTTCCGAGAATATCATCCGCCTCGAAGCCCTCTTTTGTGAGGATCGGAACGCCCATGGCCGTCAGGACTTCCTTCATAAGCGGCACCTGCTCATGAAGCTCTTCCGGCATCGGCTTTCTTGTTCCCTTATATGCGTCAAACATCTTGTGGCGGAAGGTCGGCGCCTTTAAGTCGAAGGCGACCGCCAGATAATCCGCTTTTTCCTCGTCGAGGACTTTAAACAAGATATTTAAAAAACCATAGACCGCGTTCGTGTGGAGACCTTCCGAGTTCGTCAGGTTCGGCACACCGTAAAAGGCGCGGTTTAAGATACTGTGACCGTCGATCAATACGAGTTTTTCCATGTTCACTCCTGTTTCACGATAATATTGATAAGGACTGCGCACGCGGCAGTCCGGGATCATTTTCCAGGTCTTCCCGATGTTACAGGAATCCCATCGTCTTCCAGATCCGAAGCTGCAAAAGGATCATGACGATCAGCGCCATTCCGCCCAGAGTCGAGACCGCGTAGGTCGTGATCTGGAACATGGAGATATGGCGCAGGGACCGGTAGGATTCCGCCACTTTCCGTTTCAAGTCTCCCACGATATCGTATGTTCCATCCGCCTCGTCCAGTTTTTTCAGGCCCACATCCACCATATAGTGGATCTCCAGTTCTTCCCTGCAGTTCTCACATGTTCTGATATGGTCCAGAAAATCTTCCAGTTCTGTCGGTGAAAGTTCGTCCTTCATATATGGGACCACCATTTTTTCCGCTTCCACACAGGTCATGGAACACACCTCCCTTATCGAAATCTCCTTTTAAGCAAAAAAGACACGACCATCGTGAGAAAGTCATGTCTTTTCGTTTCTGCCGGCGGCCGGACTTGAACCGGCACGAAGTTACCCCCGTCAGATTTTGAGTCTGATGCGTCTGCCATTCCGCCACGCCGGCATTTCTTCGCGGCTGTATATTTCAACAGCCGCATATAAGTTTAGCATAAGAACATCGAAATTGCAAGTTGTTTTTAGTGGTGGAACAGACGGATTCCTGTGAATGCCATCGCCATTCCGTATTTGTTGCACACTTCGATCACGTTGTCGTCGCGGACAGATCCGCCCGGCTGCGCGATATATTTTACGCCGCTCTTGTGGGCACGCTCAATGTTGTCACCGAACGGGAAGAATGCGTCAGAACCGAGGGCAACATCCTGCATCTTGTCGAGCCAAGCGCGCTTTTCTTCTTTTGTGAATACCGGCGGCTTCTCTGTGAAGACTTTCTGCCACTCGCCCTCAGCGAGGACATCCATGTACTCATCTCCGATATAGACGTCGATAGCGTTGTCGCGGTCCGCGCGTTTGATCTTATCGATAAACGGAAGATTTAATACCTGCGGAGCCTGACGGAGGAACCAGTTGTCGGCCTTCTGGCCTGCGAGACGTGTGCAGTGTACACGGGACTGCTGTCCTGCGCCGATACCGATAGCCTGTCCGCCCTTTACATAACATACGGAGTTGGACTGGGTGTACTTTAAAGTAATTAAAGAGATCATAAGGTCGATCTTTGCGGAATCCGGGATCTCCTTGTTCTCGGTCACTACGTTGGATAAGAGGTCCTTATCGATCTTTAAATTGTTTCTTCCCTGCTCGAATGTAACACCGAATACCTGCTTGTGCTCGATCGGGGCCGGAACGTAGGACGGATCGATCTGGATCACATTGTATTTTCCGTTCTTTTTCTGCTTTAAGATCTCAAGAGCTTCCGGCTCATATCCCGGAGCGATCACGCCGTCGGAAACTTCACGCTTGATGAGCTTTGCGGTATCGACGTCACAGACATCGGAAAGGGAAATAAAGTCGCCGAAGGAGGACATACGGTCCGCGCCTCTTGCTCTCGCGTAAGCAGATGCCAGCGGGGAAAGGTCTCCGAGATCATCCACCCAGTAGATCTTTCTCAACACTTCGTCCATCGGAAGTCCCACAGCAGCGCCTGCCGGGGAGACATGCTTGAAGGAAGTTGCCGCCGGAAGACCGGTCGCCTCTTTTAACTCCTTTACAAGCTGCCAGCCGTTTAACGCGTCGAGAAGGTTGATATAACCCGGCTTTCCGTTTAATACGGTGATCGGGAGATCACTGCCATCCTCCATATACACGCGGGACGGTTTCTGGTTTGGGTTGCATCCGTATTTTAATTCCATTTCGTTCATGATTTCTTTTGCTCCTTTTGCCGCGGCATCAAAATGCCGAAAATAAACAGAATCTTAGTGGTTTTTGTTTACGATTCTTGTCTCGTATTTTCCTGTCTCGATATCGATGAATCTCACAAAGAGGGAAACCTTGTTATCTTCATTCAGGCTCTCCCACACGTTCTTTGTGAAGCTGTCGATATCACCGTCGATGGCAACGCGCTTCGGCTCGCCTTCAAAACTCGGGAGCGGATTTCCGTCGTTCATATAAGTATGGATAAAGCGGCCCTCGCCGTTTAACGGCTTTTCGTAAGCGTATGTAAAGCGGCTGCAGCTCTCCGGGTTTCCGTCACTGCTCTTTAAGATGGACATCGCGAAGTTGTATTTTCCTTTTTCGATGTGCATGATTCCGGAGATACGCGGTGTGTAGTTCGGGCCGTCCGGCTCAAACTCGCGGCAGCGTAAGGACTGCTCAAATGTCTGCTGGCGGTCTATTCCCTCGTAGATCGTATCGGTCTGGTCGCCGTTTGTCACGATGGTCTTATTTCCGAGAACGCGCACCGGGGCGTAGATGATAAGGCTCGGGTCCTCAAGCTTTGACGGATCAAACGCCTGTGTGCGGATTCCCTCACCGTCCTCCACAAATACACGGTTGCGGCTGTTGCTGCTTCTTCCCATAATAAAATATGCGGTCACAGCTGTCTTTCCATCGGCTGATTTTCCGATCACGATTCCTCTTCCCGGATAAGAATTGTTTTTTAACTCCTCTGAAAGTGATAATAACTTCATGGAAGTCCTCCTCCTGTTTTCGTATAAGATCACCGGAATATGTACCGGCGACGGGTTTTAATTTTATGATAGCATACTTCCCGCGGAATGGATATTTAAAATTACTTATCAAAAATCCTGCGGTTTTCTTATGAAATGCTTTCATTTATTTAACAAAATCGTAATGCGGCGTTCATGTACAAGCGGGGGGTCTCATGATATAATAGGGGTGTCTGAAATAGATAAAACGTATGCCTGCATGATCATTTTTTCCATTCGTCCATTGCAGGCATCCTAATTAAAATACGATATAAGGAGCTGATCACTTATGAAAAAGAATCTTTATAAATTTGCCGCACTGACCATGTTTGCCGCACTGTCCGTTACCGCGTGTAAAAAACACGATGCAGTCGATATCTCAGGGATCCATACTTCCGCCGCGGAGACCATGGCGGAATCAACAGCGGAGACAAAAGCTGACCAGGCAGCAGGAACTTCCAAGGCAGAATCCTCCGCAGCAGCTGAGACAGAGACGAAAAAAGACTCCAACGCCTCGGACGCTCTGAGCGTGAAATCAAAGATCGCCACGGAAAAGACTGGAAAGGTCTCCATCGAATATCCGATTCTCTCCAACCTCCGCGACGAGTCCATGACACAGGCGGTCAATGAACTTTTAAAGAAAGAGGCCACCCGGATCCTCACGGACTGGGAGATTGACACGGAGAAGGACGAAGTCTCCATCAACTGCGATCTTGTGTCCATCGATAAGAATAAGGCGGTATTTACGTTCCGCGGAACCGTAAATGTGGCGGACACCGCTCACCCGTCAAATGTGTGGTATGCGGTCTCTGTTAACTTAAATACAGCATCCCCGATCGGACTGACCGGTTATGCCGATGCGGATTCCATCGCGGAATATCTCGTTTCCGATGATGTTGTGGTCGTAGAGCCGGCGGATGCGGCGGACGAAGTAAAAGATTTCATCAAATCCAGCGGAAAAGAGCTCTGGCAGACGGTGTTCGCGGAGTGTGACTTTACTTCCACCGAAGATGGAACATTCCCGCAGGCATTCTCCTACGAGAAGGACGGAGATATCTACCTGATCGTTCCGGTAAGCCACGCGGCTGGCGACTATGCCCTGGTAAAATATTCACCGGAAACGAAATAGTTGATTTCTATCCTGCATTTTGGTATGATAATGGGAAGGTAAAAAATAAATTCCGCCGGATCGGTCTTATAGCTTTGGCGGATCAAAGAAAGGCTGGTATCATTAATGGAAAACGTAACGTATATTGACCACCCGCTGGTTCAGCACAAGATCTCCATGTTAAGAAAAAAGACTACAGGAACAAACGAGTTCCGTACCCTGGTTGAGGAGATCGCAACCCTGATGGGCTATGAGGCGCTTCGCGATCTTCCCCTTGAGGACGTTGAGGTGGAGACTCCGATCGAGACCTGCATGACTCCGATGCTTGCAGGTAAGAAGTTAGCCATCGTTCCGATCCTGCGCGCAGGTCTTGGAATGGTAAACGGTGTCCTTTCCCTTGTTCCGTCCGCAAAGATCGGTCATATCGGTCTCTACCGCGACGAGGAGACTCATGAGCCGCACGAATATTTCTGCAAACTTCCGAACCCGATCGAGCAGAGAACCATCGTTGTAACAGATCCGATGCTCGCTACCGGCGGTTCCGCGGTTGCAGCCATCGACTTTATCAAACAGCACGGCGGAAAGCACATCAAATTCATGTGCATCATCGCTGCCCCGGAAGGCGTTAAGAGACTCCACGAGGCACATCCGGATGTCCAGATCTATGTTGGACACCTTGACCGTGAGTTAAACGAGAACGCTTACATCTGCCCGGGTCTTGGAGATGCTGGAGACCGTATTTTCGGAACGAAGTAATGTTGTTTTATAAGTTTCTATCCTAAAAACAAAACCACGATATTTATTTAAGACTCAATATACGAGTTCATAAACAGATATCGTGGTTCTTTTATTTTAATAATTGCATCTCACATTACAAATATTGCAAAAAATCATTGCACTTCCAAAAGAAATATACTGCAGAATCCTTTCATGGCTGGCAGCAGACTTAGAAAACTGTAGAGTCATAACATGGATCCTTCATTTACAGTATATTTCTTTTTTGCAGTTATGAATTATTCCTGCACTTTTTTAGCGATCTCGCCCTGCTTCTTATAGATCGAATTCTCATCCACGCATCCTCGGACGCTGGACAGCGGGTAGATATTGCAGTTTCTTCCGATGACAGTTCCCGGATTCAGGACGGATCCGCAGCCGACTTCGACGCAGTCACCCAGCATGGCGCCGAATTTCTTGATTCCCGTCTCGATGTCGCCATCCTCAGCGTGTACCTTTACGAGAAGTTTATCGGATTTCACGTTTGAGGTGATGGAACCGGCTCCCATGTGGGCGCGGTATCCTAAGATGGAATCGCCGACATAGTTGTAGTGCGGAACCTGTACCTTATCGAATAGGATCACGTTCTTAAGCTCCGTGGAGTTTCCCACAACAGCGCCCTCTCCTACCAACGCGTTTCCGCGAAGGAACGCGCAGTGGCGGACCTCCGTGTCCTTTCCGATGATGATATTTTCACCGAGAAACGCGCTGGGCATCACCTTTGCGGTCTTGTGGACCCATACGGTCTCCCCGCGCTTCTCATACTCATCTTCCGGAAGTGATTTTCCGAGTTCGAGAATAAAGTCTTTGATGTGGGCCAGCGCCTCCCACGGATAGGTGAACTGACGGAGGAAGTCCGCAGCCTGGGTGTGGGAAAGATCGTAAAGATCAACGATTTTTGTCTCTTCTTTTTTCATATCGATTCTCCAATCTGCCGTCTTATCAGACGGCATTTTTTACAGATGGATCACTGCAGATATTTTCGATAAACTTTCCACCAAAGTAATCTGCAGTATTAAAAAGATTTCCTGCTATTTCTTATAGAACTGAGCCGCAGCATCAAAATAAGGCCGTAGCATATAGGCATTGTTCGTCTGCTTGACACCATTTGTACGGAGCGTCACGAACCGTTCCAGCTTCTCCATGTACTCGTCCGGCGTGATCGTTCCCTCCGCGACATAGGTCAGGCCTTTTTCCCAGCTTGCCGTGAGTTCCGGATTCAGGAGCTGCCTCATGGACGCCTGACAGACGTCAAAGACGATCTCACCGAGAAGCGTCGGCGTGATGACCTGGGTCTTTTTCGCTAACGCCAGATACTTGATATTGAACAGCTTTTTTAGGATCTCCGCGCGGGTGGCGCTCGTTCCGATACCGCTTCCCTTGATCTGGGCCCGCAGGTCCTCGTCCTCGATGAGCTGGCCCGCATTCTCCATTGCGAGGATCATGGAACCGGATGTATAGCGCTTTGGCGGTGATGTCTCGCCCTCTTTGATATCAAGCTTTAAAAGCTTTAATTTCTGTCCCTTCTTCAGACCGGAAAGCATCGAGAGAAGGTTCTTTGCCTTCTCGTCATGTCCCGGATCCAGCTCCTCTGCCTGGGAGTCCTGGGACGCGCCGGAGTTGTCGGTTCTGCTGTTTCCGGTGCTCTCCGTCTTTTTCTTTGACGGGACATTCGCGACTTCCAGATATCCTGCTTCCGCAAGGACTTTATAAGCCGCAAAGAACTGTTCCCCCTGTTTTTCGATCCGCAGGGAAAACTTCTGATATACTGCAGGCGGATAAAAGATGCTTAAAAACCGCCGTCCGATCAGTTCGTACACTTTGGCAGCCAGTGGATTCAGACTTCTCAACGCGCCAAATCCCTGTCCTGTCGGGATGATCGCGTAGTGGTCGGTGATCTGTTTATCATTCACATACTTCGTCCTTGCAATCTGTTTCCAGCTTCCGCTATCCAGAGCCTTCGCGGCAAAATCCGCGAGAGGGCCGAAATTCCGGAGTCCGCCGATATTCTTATAGATCTCCTTCGCCACCGCGGTGGAGAGGACTCTGGCGTCTGTTCGCGGGTAGGTCACCAGCTTTTTCTCGTAGAGTTCCTGAATGATCTTTAAAGTCTCATCCGGGCTGATCTTAAACATCTTCGAACAGTCGTTCTGGATCTCGGCCAGGTTGTATAAAAGCGGCGGATTCTTCGTCTCCTTTTTCTTATCCAGGGCGAGAAGTGTTCCCTCCATCGGGTCCGCGCTTAAGAACTGGATCAGCTCCTCCGCTGTCTTTTTCTCTTTAAATCCGTTTTCCTTATAGAGTGCCGGTGTTCCAAAGTATCTGGAACCTTCCACCGCTCTCCACTCCGCCTCGATGACCGCGGTCTCATGGTCCGGGACATCAAAGGAACCGATGACGCGGTAGAACGGGGTCTTCACGAATTCCCGGATCTCCCGCTCCCTGCGGACCACCATTCCCAGCACGCATGTCATCACGCGGCCGACGGAAAGCACCGCCCGTTTTTCCCTTAAGTAGGAGGCCACAGAAGGACCATATTTTAAGGTAAGCACCCTGGAAAAGTTGATTCCCATCAGGTAATCTTCTTTTGCCCTAAGATATGCGGAAGCCGCGAGGTTGTCGTACTCCTTAATGTCCTTTGCTTCCCGCACACCGCGGAGGATCTCCTCCTCGGTCTGGGAGTCGATCCAGACGCGGCGGCGGTTCTTTCCCTTTACCCCCGCCATCTGCTCTACGAGACGGTAGATGTATTCTCCCTCCCGTCCGGAGTCGGTGCAGACGTAGATCGTGTCCACGTCTGCCCTGTTTAAGAGCCCGCTCACGATCTTAAATTGTTTCTTTACATCGTCGATCACCTGGTACTTGAAGGTCTTCGGGAGAAACGGCAGAGTTTCCATGCTCCAGCGTTTTAAGGCCGGATCGTAGGCGTCCGGATAACTCATGGTCACCAGATGTCCAACACACCAGGTCACGATCGCCTGATCAGACTCGATATATCCGTCCCCTTTTCTCCCGGAAACCTTTAACGCCTTCGCGAATTCCTGGGCGACGCTCGGTTTTTCGGCGATAAATAATGCTTTTCCCATGAAACCTCTTTCCTGCTTATATTTATCTGCAGCTCTTTCGTATCCGTTCAGCTGCAGATCACTGTCATTCATATTATTTTTTCAGACAGATCATGTACTGTCATTCTTTTTTCTTCTGCGGAAGTTCTGATAAGAGCACCGCGGCAAACATCAGCGCGCAGCCCACCAACATCTTTCCTGTCAGCACATCCTTTAAGAAGATCACGGAAAACAGCGTTCCGAATACGGATTCCATCGAGAGAAGGATCGCCGATGTGGACGCGCTCAAGTATTTCTGCCCGCTGTTCTGTAAAAGATAAGCCACCGTAGTAGAGAAAACCGCAAGATACAGCAGTCCTCCGATTAGGGACTTATCCGCCAGCACCATAAAATCAAAAGATCCGTCAAGGAACGGGGCGCAGATCCAGTTAAAAATGGCTGCAGCCAGGATCTGGATCACCGTAAGGGCGATCGGATCATGGTGTTCCGTAAACTTGTCGATGAAGACCATGTGGACCGCGAACATCAGGCCGCAGATCAAGGTCAGAAAATCTCCATAGTTGATGGAAAGGTCTCCCTGCAGCGACAGAAGCGCAAGGCCGATCACCGCGAGGAACGCTGCGGCGATATTCCGCCCGGTGGGCCTCTTTTTGCTGACGATCCAGTAGAGGAACGGCACAATGATAACATATAACGTGGTGATAAAGGCGTTCTTGCTGGCTGTCGTGTGTTTCAGTCCATATGTCTGGAACTGGTAGGACAGGCAGAGAAAGGCACCGAGGATCACGCCGCAGAGGATCGTCTCCCGGTCCGCCTTCAGCATATTTTTATGAAACAGCAGGGCAAGCAGGACCGCGGACATGGAAAAGCGGACTGCCAGAAGGTAGGTCGGCGGGATCACATCCACGGAATTTTTCATCACCACAAAGGCAAATCCCCAGATCATCGTTGTGAGGATCAGTCCCAGGGACGCCAGGATCTTGACGCCGCGCTCACTTAAATTGTTCATAGTAATGTTCCTTATTTTTCATGAATGTAGAACCGGTAGCCTGTCACAGACTTCCACTCTTTTCCCGCTTTCACGATCGGTGACGGGAAGTGAGGTTTGTTGACTGCATCCGGGAAATTCTGCGTCTCAAAGCAGAAGGCGGTTCTGGCGTGATAGAATGCGCCGCCTTTTCCGTTCTCCTGCTCCAGCCAGTTAGCGGTATAAAACTGCACGCCCGGCTGATCCGTATAGACGTCCATAGCTCTTCCTGATTTCTCAGAATAGATCTGAGCCGCGAGACCAAAGTCTCCCCGGACATGGGAGAGGCACCAATTGTGGTCATAGCCGTGTCCCATGACAAGCTGATCGAAATCCTCGTCGATCCGCTCCCCGATCACATGGAAGTCGGTGAAATCCATCGGTGTTCCAGCAACCTGGCGGATCTCGCCTGTCGGGATCGATGTCTCATCGGACGGTGTATAAAAATCCGCGAGGATCCGCGCTTTGTGATCCAGGACAGAACCGCCGTTGTTTCCAAGGAGGTTAAAATATCCGTGGTTCGTCAGGTTTACCGGCGTATCCGCATCAGAAAGGACGCGGTAAGTCAGAGTCAGCATATCTTCATCTGTCAGAGTGTATGTAACGGATACGATGGCGTTTCCCGGATATCCCTGATCCCCGTCAGGGCTTAACAGTGTGAAGGTGACAGCGTTTTCTGTCTCTTCCTTTGCGTTCCAGAGACGCGCGTCATAGTAATCCAGTCCACTGTGCAGGTTGTTTGGGCCATTGTTGACCGCCAGCGTATATTCTTTTCCATTAAGGGAGAATTTTCCCTTTGCGGTGCGGTTTGCGATCCGGCCCACAACGGAACCGAAATGCGGACCGTTCTTTAAATAACCGGCCGCGTCATCAAAGCCAAGCATCACATCGTCCATAACCCCATTTTTGTCCGGAACGACCATGCGCACCCAGACAGCTCCAAGATCCGTGACGGATGCCTGAAGTCCATTTTTATTTGTGATGGTGTAGAGACTTACCTCTCTTCCATCCGGCATTTCCCCAAAGTGCTCTTTCTTCACTGACATAAAAATACCTCCTTCGTTTTGATCCACATCCCGCGTAAAAAGAGCCCGCAAAAAAGCGGGCCCTGATTTTACATTCCAATCGACATAAGATAATCGATATCCGTCGATATTATTTTGCTGCGATATATCCCTGCTTTGTGAGAAGCTCTGCGCAGAGAACTGCTCCGCCTGCAGCACCGCGGACGGTGTTGTGGGACAGACCGATGAACTTCCAGTCATATACGGTGTCTTCTCTTAAACGGCCGATGGATACGCCCATACCGTTCTCGAAATCAACATCCATCTTGACCTGCGGACGGTTGTCCTCCTCCATGTACTGGATAAACTGCTTCGGTGCGCTCGGAAGCTCTAACTCCTGCGGAAGTCCCTTGAAGTTTACAAGCTTTTCGATGAGCTGTTCCTTGGAAGCTTTCTTTCTGAATTTTACAAATACAGCAGCTGTGTGGCCGTTTAATACCGGCACGCGAACACACTGGCATGTAATCACCGGCTCTTTTGCCTTTACGATCACGCCGCCCTCTAAGTGGCCCCAGATTCTAAGCGGCTCCTGCTCACTCTTCTCTTCCTCGCCGCCGATGTACGGAATTACGTTCTCTACCATCTCCGGCCAGTCCTTGAAGGTCTTTCCTGCTCCGGAAATTGCCTGGTATGTAGTAGCGACTACCTCGTACGGCTCGAACTCTCTCCATGCGCTGAGTGCCGGAGTGTAGCTCTGGATGGAGCAGTTCGGCTTTACTGCGATAAATCCGCGGGTTGTGCCGAGTCTCTGCTTCTGGAATTTGATCACATCAAAGTGCTCCGGGTTGATCTCCGGAATTACCATCGGAACATCCGGTGTCCAGCGGTGAGCGCTGTTGTTGGAAACGACCGGAGTCTCAGTCTTCGCGTAAGCTTCCTCGATGGCGCGGATCTCTTCCTTTGTCATATCAACGGCGCTGAATACGAAATCAACGGTCTTGGATACCGCATCCACGTCGTTTACATTCATAACAACTAAATTTTTAACTTTTTCCGGCATCGGAGTCGTCATTTTCCAACGTCCTCCAACTGCCTCCTCATATGTTTTTCCTGCGGAACGCGGGCTGGCAGCCACGGTCGTCACTTCGAACCATGGATGATTCTCCAGGAGAGAGATAAATCTCTGTCCTACCATACCTGTTGCTCCAAGGATACCAACTCTAAGTTTCTTTTCCATCACACATATCTCCTCATCTCAGTCCGACAGCGGTTTCAGCCATCAGCCTGCCATTTTCCACCTGTCGCGGACATATGTCTCTATGCGCAACACTCGTGTTGATGTCTATCCTAACTCAAAACGACAAAAAATGCAAGTGTTAAATGATCTCCAGCGCCACATGGATCATGTCAGCGAAGGATGTCTCTCGCTCCTCGGCTGTTGTCTTCTCACCTGTCACCATAGAATCAGATACAGTCAGAATTGACAGCGCGCGCGCCTTTGCAAGAGCCGCGTTCGCATAGAGGGCCGCAGTCTCCATCTCAACTGCCAGAACACCCATATCCGCAAACTGCAGTCCGTCGTGTTTTTTCTTTTCCGGCTCATAGAAAAGATCAGAGGTCAGGACGTTTCCAACGTGATACGGAAGGTTCTCCTGCTCTGCGTGGAAGACAGCCTTAATCAGCAGACCGAAATCAGCGATCGGTGCGAAATCTCCTGGAAGCCCGAACTCTCTCACATAGTTCGTCTGTGCGCAGGCGCCCATGGCAAACACGAGATCGCGGATGTGGACATCCTCAGAGATCGCTCCCGTGGTGCCTACACGGATCAGTGTCTTAACGCCGTAACCTTCAATGAGTTCATGGGTGTAGATTCCGATGGACGGGCATCCCATTCCTGTTCCCATAACGGAAACAGGCTTATCACGGTAAAATCCTGTATAACCAAACATATTTCTTGTGGCATTGAACTGTCTTGCTCCTGCAAGGAAATTCTCCGCAATAAATTTTGCGCGGAGCGGATCACCCGGAAGTAAAATAGACGGCGCGATCTCACCCTGTTTTGCCGCAATATGAGGTGTCGGTGTATTCATATAGTTTCCTCCTTTTTATCGGACAGCATCTGTCCGGATCATGGTCTTCGGTCAGCAGAATCGAATCAACATAATAAAACGGTCGTATCTATTATAACCGAACCTTCGTTCCTTTTCCATCCCTCTTTGCCGCTTTTAACCGGCCAAGGGCAACTTCTTTTCCTTTATAGTCCGCTGTTCCGTCCACATCCGGCAGATATACATGCTCTAATGTATCTTCTTTCTCCAAACGGATGCCCCGGACACCGCGGCTGTTCTTTTTGAGTTCCGGGATCTCCTCCAGCTGGAATTTTAAGAACATTCCGTCCACGGTCTGGAGAACCACATCCCGGGTTCCATCGATCTCGGTGCCGATCTCACGGATCTCCACAAGTTTATCTTCGTCCGCTAACTTCGTCGCGACGACAGTCTTATTCGCCGTTATAAACTCCTCGCCCGGAACGATCTTCACCGCCGCCTGGGCTGTGGCAAACAGGAATTTCTTTCCCACAAGGCCGGATGCCGGAAGCATAAAGAGGATCGTCTCCGTCTTTCCGTCAAACTTGCTGACATTCTCGATCGGGATTCCCTTATCTTTCATCTTTAACGTCGGGAATTCCGCGACTTTCACCTGGTACATATTTCCCGTATCGGAGAACATGCAGAGTTTATCATCGGTCATCACCGGAAGTACCCGTACATTCTCGCTGTCCACGGTCTCCTGATTTCTCTCGTAGATGGAGCGGTCCATGGTCTTGCAGTAGCCGAAACGGTCCATGACGAAGATCACTTCCTTCGCCTCTTCCTTCGCCTCCACATAGACCATCTCCTCGCCGTCCTCGATGAGCGTTCTTCTCGGTTCCGCGAATTCCGCCTTGATAGCGTCGAGATCTTCCTTGATCACTACATCCATATTCTTCTGGTTGGATAAAATATGTTTGTACTCACGGATCTTACGCAGTGTCTCCTTGTAGGCCTTCTGAAGCGCAAGAATCTCAAGACCGATGAGCTTGTAGAGACGCATCTCCAGGATCGCCGTCGCCTGGCGCTCGGTAAAGTGAAGGTTCTTCGCGTCCTCTTCAAATCCAGGCATGCGGAATTTGATCTTTTCCGTGTTACCTGTCATCAGGCATTCCTTCGCGTCTTTCATGTTCTTTGAACCGCGGAGGACCGCGATGATAAGGTCGATCACATCACAGGCCTCGATGAGACCTTCCTGCACTTCCTTCTTTTCCAGTTCCTTCTGAAGAAGAACGTTGTACTTCTTCGTCATATTCCGGTACTGGAACTCCAGGAATGTATTTAAGATCTGCTTGAGATTCATGGTCTCCGGGCGTCCCTCGTCGATGGCCAGCATGTTGACGCCGTAGGTGTCCTCCAGCTTTGTCTTTTTATAGAGGATCGCCTTGATCTTATTGACATCCGCGTCCTTCTTTAATTCCAGAACAATACGGATTCCCTCTTTGTTGGACTGGTTCGAGATGTCCACCACATCGGTGAGCTTTCTCGTCTCCACGAGATCCGCGATATCCATGAGAAATTTATTGATTCCCGCACCGATCATCGTATACGGGATCTCTGTGATCACAAGTTTGTCACGGTCTGCTTTTCTTCTTCCGAGCTCCACCTCGATCTTTCCGCGGAGCTTGATCTTTCCGGATCCTGTCTCGTAGATCTGTAAAAGATCGCTCTTGTTGGCGATAATACCACCTGTCGGGAAATCCGGGCCCGGCATATATTCCATCAGCTCTTCCACCGTGAGAAGACGGTTATCGATGTACGCCTTTACCGCGTCGATGACCTCTCCCAGATTGTGGGTCGGAATACTGGTGCTCATTCCGACCGCGATTCCCTCCGCACCGTTTACGAGAAGGTTCGGCACACGGACTGGAAGAACCTCCGGCTCTTTTTCCGTCTCATCGTAGTTGGAGACAAAATCTACGGTCTTATCGAGATCTTTTAAGTAGACTTCCTCCGCAAACTTCTTTAAGCGGGCCTCGGTGTATCGCATGGCAGCGGCACCGTCTCCCTCTATGGAGCCGAAGTTTCCGTGGCCGTCCACCAGGGCCATTCCCTTTTTAAAGTCCTGGGACAGGACAACTAACGTCTCATAGATAGAGCTGTCACCGTGGGGGTGGTATTTACCCATGGTATCACCCACGATACGCGCCGACTTTCTGTGGGGCTTATCGTGGTCTAAATGCAGCTCGCTCATATCGTAGAGCACACGGCGCTGTACCGGCTTTAAGCCGTCTCTGGCATCCGGGATCGCGCGGGAGGTGATGACGCTCATGGAGTAGTCCAGATAGCTCTTCTGCATTTCCTCCGAATATTCAGTTCGCAATATTTTTTCAGACATGGTAAAACTCTCCTTTTATGCGTCGATCTCCGCCTCATCGGCATGGTCATAGATAAATTTCTTTCTCGGCGGGACATCGTTTCCCATTAAAAGTTCCGTCACTTCGCTTGCCATGCGGGCGTCCTCGATCTCCACACGCTTTAAGACACGGTTTTCCGGGTTCAGCGTTGTCTCCCAGAGCTGGTCCGCGTCCATCTCACCGAGACCTTTGTAGCGCTGCAGCGTAAAGTCCCCGGCGTGGCTCTTCTTATATTCTTCCAACGCCTTATCATCATAGAGATAGCGCTCTTCGCCGCGTTTCGGCACCACTTTATAGAGCGGCGGCATCGCGATATATACGTGTCCGTCGTAGATCAGTTCCGGCATGAAGCGGTAAAGGAACGTCAGGAGCAGTGTGTCGATATGGCTTCCGTCCACGTCGGCATCGGTCATGAGGACGATCTTATCGTATTTTAATTTCGTGATATCAAAGTCATTTCCGTATCCTTCGGAGAATCCGCAGCCGAAGGCGTTGATCATGGTCTTGATCTCGGCATTCGCCAGGACCTTGTCCATAGACGCTTTCTCCACGTTTAAGATCTTTCCGCGGATCGGCAGGATCGCCTGGAACTGACGGTTTCTTCCCATCTTTGCAGAGCCGCCAGCGGAATCTCCCTCGACGATAAAGATCTCACACTTCGACGGGTCGCGGCTCTCACAGTTCGCCAGCTTTCCGTTGCTGTCGAAGGAAAACTTCGATTTTGAGAGCATATTTGTCTTCGCCTTCTCCTCGGCTTTCCGAATCTTCGCGGATTTTTCCGCGCAGGCGATGATGGCTTTTAAGGTGTCGAGATTTCGGTCGAAGAAACGCTCCAGCTCATCTCCGGTCATTGTAAATACAGCCTTTGTCGCGTCGGCGCTGGCAAGCTTCGTCTTCGTCTGTCCCTCGAAGATCGGGTCCGGGTGCTTTACGGCAACTACCGCGGTCATTCCGTTTCTCGTATCCGCTCCGGTAAAGTTGGAGTCCTTTTCCTTTAAGATTCCAAGCTCTCTCGCGTAGGAATTGATCAGCTGGGTAAATTTCGTCTTAAAGCCCACCAGATGGGTTCCGCCCTCCTGGGTGAAGATATTGTTGCAGAAGCCGAGAATATTCTCCTCAAAGGCGTCCACGAACTGGAATGCGACTTCCACCTCGATCTGTTCGATGCTTCCCTTAAAGTATACCGGCTCATGGACTGGCTCTTTTCCATTATTCAGTTCACGGACATAGGCGATAATTCCATCGGGTTCGTGGTAAGTGATCGTCTCCTCTTCCCCGCCCCGCTTATTTACATAGTGGAGCGCCAGGTTCGGATTTAAGTAGGCAGACTCATGGAGACGGCTCTTTAACCACTCCGCCTTGAATTTCGTCTTCTCAAAGATCGTCGGATCCGGAAGGAAGTTGATCTCCGTTCCCGTCTCCTTCGATTTTCCGATCACAGGAAGAAGTCCATCCTTCAGTTCGACCACTGGATGTCCCTTCTCGTATTCATCATAATATACTTTTCCATCCCTGGAAATTTTCACCTTCATCCGGTCAGACAGGGCGTTTACGACAGAAGAACCGACACCGTGAAGTCCGCCGCTGGTCTTGTAGGAATTATTGTCAAATTTTCCGCCCGCGTGAAGCGTGGAGAGAACCACACGTTCCGCGGAGACGCCTTTTTTATGCATCTCCACCGGAATTCCGCGTCCGTTATCTTTTACGGTACAGGATCCGTCCGCCTCCAGCGTCACCGTGATCTCCGTACAGAATCCCGCCAGGTGCTCGTCCACCGCATTGTCGACGATTTCATATATCAAATGGTTTAAGCCCTTTGTTCCAACGCCTCCGATGTACATTCCGGGACGCTTGCGGACTGCCTCCAGTCCTTCCAGTACGGTAATACTGTCAGCATTATACTGTGCTTTCGCCATGTAAAGACCTCCAATACAAGTCATAAACTGCGGCAGGAAAGCTTCTCCGCCGCAGCTTTATTTTAGTTTTCATACCGCTGCGCACAGGCACAGCCACGTTTCTTAGTCAAGCTTTTCCTATTATACACTTAAATCTTCCAGATTTGCAAGCACTTTCTATCGAACATATATTCGAACATTGCTTTTGCCGCAAAAATTCCATACGTACAGGCAGCCCTGCCGTGCTTTTTCCGAAAAATTTCCGTTTGAAGAAAAAAGCCCGCGGGAACAGTCCCGCAGGCAAATATTTCTCAAATTTTTAAACTCCTCCGAACCGGAGCACAACTCCGATCACCGCGGATGCCGCGATAAATGCTACTGGGTGAAGTCCCTTTGTCTTTTTGCAGATCGCTGTGAAATAGTAAAGGACTGCAAGAAGAACAATGCTGCGGATGCTGATCAGGTCTATAAACTTTCCGCTTGCCGCAAAGGCGTCCTTATGGAGAAGGACCAGGGAAAGGACGGAAAGGCCTGCAGCCGCGATCAATCCGGTGGATGCCGGGCGGAGTCCGTAAAAGGCGTTCTGGACATACTTGTTTGTCTTAAATGCTTTTAAGAAACCGGCGATGAGTAAGATCACGATGATGGACGGTGTGATCAGACCGAGTGTGGCAATCACTGCACCTACAGGGCCAGCAGTGGTAAAACCAACGTAAGTTGCCATATTAACGCCCATCGGACCCGGTGTGGACTCGGAGATCGCCACCATGTCAGCTAACTGGCCATAGGTGAACCAGCCTGTCTTGTCGGAAATATTGTAGAGGAACGGGAGTGTCGCCATTCCACCGCCGATCGCAAAGAGACCGGCCTTAAAAAATTCAAAGAAAAGTCGGATCAGGATCATCATTTGGAAGCAGCCTCCTTATTCTTTAAGATAATTCCAGCCGCGGCCGCGAAGATAACGAATACGATCGGGGAAAGATCCGTGAGCGCGGAGCCAAGGATCACAAGCAGGCAGATCACAAGAGTCGGCTTATCGACAACCGCCTTTTTCCAGAGCTTTACAACCGCATTGAAGATCAGGACGCAGACGCAGACACGGATACCCGCGAACGCGTTCTGAACGATCGCGAGATGGGCGAAGTTCTGGATAAACGCGGCGATGATCGTGATAATGATCAGGGACGGGAATACAACACCCAGAGTCGCGACGATGCCGCCGATGGGACCTGCGAGTCCCTGTCCGACGAAGGTTGCCGTGTTTACCGCGATGACGCCCGGGGTACACTGGCCGATCGCGTAATAGTCCATAAGTTCCTCTTCTGTTGCCCAGTGTCTCTTCTCAACGACCTCTCTCTGGAGGATCGGAAGCATCGCGTATCCGCCGCCAAAGGTAAGACCGCCGATTCTGGCAAACGTAAGGAAGAGATCTAGTAACTGATTCATGTTTTTTCTCTCCTTTATTCCAAAGTCTTGTTCTATCATATCTCAAAGACAAAAAAAAGGCAAGGAAAAGGGAATAAGATTTCCCCACTCCTGCCTTTTTTTGCATTTTCTTTATTCCAGGTCTTTGGCCGGAATCATGCCATTTAAAAGATCTAAAGCAATATTGTTGTCAACGACCATGATCATGTCAGATCCATCAAGCTGTACATAACGGTATGTACGATTCGGATCTGCATAGGTGCCTACATAGATCGTAAGAGACTTTTTCTCACCATTTACGGTAAGCTCAGCCTGGAATGTAATGCGGGTATCTGTTGTGAGATCTGTATTCACAAGATCCTGGCTGACAATATGGTAGCTTGCGTAATCAAATGCCTTGAGATTATTAATTCCATTTGCGATCGTTGTCAGTGCGTCTGTATCAGAGTTTTTAAATTCCGTTGTCTGTCCATCCATCGTAATAGATACTTTCTGAAGATCGGACGGTGCGATCTGAAGGTCTAAGCCCTCACGCACAACCAGTGTATCATACTCAAAAACAAGGGAATCTACGGTAGACGCCTTCACAAGATATAACTTTTTGCCATCAGAGAGATAATAATTTCCATCTGCATCTTTATTTCCAATGTCAAAAGTAACTTCACCCTTTTCACTGTCTGTGATCGTTACCTCGTAGGCCGGTTCATCAAATCCATATGCGGAGAGATTATCAGCATCCCCCACTTCTGAAACTGCATGCAGGTTCAGAAAATTCTGAGCCATTGCTTCAAACTTTTCCTGGTTAAGCGGGATCTCTGGGTCCATCGCATCCAGCCATACACCGTCTTTTTTCTTAAAGATCATATCCGCATCGACACTGGAATAATCAAAATCGATCGGCGCGTTTAAAGAGCAGACTTCAATATCTGCGCCGGAGAAGTCCGGTTCTACAGTCTCATCGCGGATCTCAGAGATCTCAACTTTCGGAGATCCTGATTCTTTTGCACCGGATGAAGAACAGCCCGTAAGGCTTACAGAAAGTGCTGCGGTGAGGAGCAGCGCTCCTAATAATACGTGTTTTTTCATATCTGGTAATCCTCTCATTTGTTGGTTTGTTTTCTTTTTGCGCTCACTACTATAGCACACCCCTGTGTACTTTTTGTGAATTTGAATCACATTTCTACGGAATCCTTTCCAGAAACCGTCAGATCTCATCCGCCGCCGACGCATCCCCTAAAAAGTGGATCTTATCGGACACCTTCGTCCCGAAGGCCGTCGTATAGATATCGAGATATTCCTCATACGGACATGGCATCCCGTTGGACAGCATCTCCATCTCCGTTCCCCAGAGATCGATATAGTATGGCAGCATCGTGAAGCCATTCTGCAGATAAAAATTTTTCCTGCGGGTGCGGAGCAGCAGTTCTTCCTCATCGACACACATTGTGCTCTCGATCTCAATGATGATCCTCATTCCCTGGTACTTTTCCCTGAGGGCCTGCAGGGCCGCGGAACCAACGCCGTGCCCCCGCGCTTCATCCGCAATGGCGAAATAGTCCAGCAAAACCCTGTCTCCCGCCTTTGCCATAATGGCAAGTCCCAGGAAGCGGTCATCCTTCTCCACCGCCAGGATCTCCACAAGCCCCGTATCCTGGCCGGAAATGATCATGGAGAATGGCTTTTTCTCCCCGGCCGGAAACGCTGTCTCGTAGAGCGAGTGGATCTCATCAAGACGTTTCCCTGAAAATACCTGTTTTAATTCGATAGACATAATCTTTTCCTTTCAGAATATGGAACAGCCGCGGCGGTTACCCCTCTTAAAAGCGGGCCGCCATGCTGATCACTTATTATCCAGTTTAATTCCCGCAAGCGCCATTGCAAAAGCGTTGTTTACCGGCTCCTCCGCCTCTTTTTTCTGGCGGTTTAAATACCTCGCAACATCCTTTTTCGATACGCCTGCGCCCTCTTTTTCTCTCCGGCTCTTGAACGCCGAGAGCTTTTCCTTATGTCCGCAGGAGCAGACGAAGATCTGTCCGTCCCCCTTGCCGCGAAGCTCCATCCGCTTGTGGCAGACCGGGCAGCGGGCGTTTGACGTCCTTGCGACAGTCTCCCGGTATCCGCACTCCCTGTCCTGGCAGACAAGCATCTCACTGTTCTTTCCCTTTACGGCAAGAAGGAATTTTCCGCACTGCGGGCAGCGCTTTCCGGTCATGTTGTCGTGGCGGAAAGTTCCCTGTCCCTGCTTGATCTCGGAGATCAGCTCCTCGGAATATCCCCGGATCTCCTTCATGAAGGATGCGCGGCTCTCTTTTCCTTTCGCGATGAAGGAGAGGCGCATCTCCCACTCCGCCGTCATCTCCGGCTTTTTGAGGTCTTCCGGAACCAGCTCTAAAAGCTGCTTTGCCTTTGATGTGAGCCAGATCTCCTTTCCCTTCTTCTCAAGAAGGAATGAAGAAAACAGCTTTTCAATAATATCCGCTCTCGTGGCAACAGTTCCCAGGCCGCCTGTTTCTCCAAGTGTCTTCGCTAATGCCTTATCATCCGATTCCATAAATGATACCGGATTCTCCATGGCAGATAAGAGCAGGCTCTCCGTAAATCTTGCCGGTGGCTTCGTCTTCCCCTCCGTCAGCATAAAACGCGCGTCCTTTAAGACAGCGCCCTCGGAAAGCTCCGGCAGATTCTGGCTGCGCTCGGACTCAGCCTCAGGATCCGTCGTCTCCTCCGCATCATCCTGCTCCTCATATACCGCTTTCCATCCCGCGGATTTCACAATATTTCCATGGGCAGTAAAGCTCTCGCCATTGCTCTCCGCGACGATGGATGTCTGCTCATACTCATAGGCCGGATACAGCACTGCGAGAAATCTGCGGACCACAAGGTCATAGATCCGCCGCTCATCGATCGTCATATGGGTGAGATCCACGAACTGCTCCGTCGGGATGATCGCGTGATGGTCGGAGACTTTTGCGTCATTCACAAAACCAGGTCTTGCCGTAATCTTCTTATTGAACAGTGCTCCGGCA
>CAVIYT010000094.1:0-6855 GCA_963646925.1 Paludibacteraceae bacterium | reverse complement strand
GCTTCCGGTATGGTCCCACCGCGCAGGCTTTCAGTCTCTCCTGGATCGTCGGCACGATATCGGAGGTCAGATATCTGGAATCCGTTCTCGGGTAAGTCAGTACTTTGTGGTTCTCGTAGAGTCTCTGCATGATATCGAGGGTCTTCTTTGCCGGGTAATCGAACCGTTTGTTCGCCTCTCTCTGAAGTTCTGTGAGGTCATATAAAAGCGGCGGTTCCGTGCGCTTCGGCGTCTTCTTCACGGAGACGATCTTAAGGGGCGCACCCGTTGCCTTCTCCCGGATCTTTTCCATCCGCTCCTTGTCAAAGGATGACGTGCTGTTTGACTTTTTATCTCTCCAGATAAGTTTTAGTGTCCCTGTCTCCGCCCGGAGTCCATAGTATGGCTTTGGGACAAAGTTTCTGATCTGTTCCTCTCTCTTCGCGATCATGGCCAGGGTCGGCGTCTGGACGCGGCCGCAGGATAACTGGGCATTATACTTACAGGTCAGCGCTCTCGTGGCGTTGATCCCCACGAGCCAGTCCGCCTCCGCGCGGCACATGGCGGCTGCGTAGAGCGGCTCGTATTCTTTTCCGCTCTTTAAGTAGGCAAAACCTTCCTTGATCGCCTTGTCCGTCACGGAAGAGATCCATAGGCGCTTCAACGGCTTATCCGTCCCCGCTTTCTTTAAGATCAGGCGGGCAACAAGTTCGCCCTCCCGTCCAGCATCCGTGGCGATCACGATCTCGCCCACGTCTTTCCGGTGGATCTGGCTCTTTACCGCCTGATACTGCTTTCCGGTCTGCTTTATGACCTCAAGGCGGAAGGTCTCCGGCATCATCGGGAGGTCTTCCATCTTCCACTCTTTATATTTCTTATCGTAGTCCTCCGGGTCCGCCAGGGTCACAAGGTGTCCCAGGGCCCAGGTGACGATATATTTATCGCCTTCCAGGAATCCGTTCCCGGAACGGCTGCACTTTAAGACGCGCGCGATATCGCGGCCCACCGAAGGTTTCTCGGCTATGACAAGTGTTTTCACCTGCTTACTCCTCTCCGCTCTCAAACATCAGACGGAACAGGCGTTTTCCGCCTTCCGTCCGGAAAATTCTCGCAAATACACTCTTCTGGGTGTCCGGTGTGGATCCGTCCTCAAAGAGATTAACGAGGAAGTCCGCCTCCACAAGGATCTGATAATCCATTCCGTCAATATTGTCGTAAGTGTGATGATGGCCTACCAGATAGCAGACACGGTCGATGACTTCCTGAGGCCAGGAAAGCGCTGTCAGCATGGTCCGCGCCTCGCCGGGTCCTTCCATCTCCTGGTATTTTCCGGTGTTTCTTCCGTATTTCTCTTCCGCCTTGTGAATTCCGATATCATGGACGATAGCCGCCGCCTCCAGGACTTCCTGGGTGTACGGGTCAAGATTCTCCGCCAGGCCGATCAGTCTCGCGAATTCATGGACCTTCAAAAAGTGCTGGATCCGTTTTACATCCTTGTCATCGTAGCGTGTCATTTCATATAAGAGTTCATCAAGTCTCGTCATGTGTGTCATTCTCCTCTTTTATAATCAATTTGTAGCTTCTTCTATTATTTCTGCACTGCCTGGTTTTCTCACCGCATTATCTTCGATAATCTGTCATGTACCGGCAGGTTTCATACTTATTTCCATGCTATTATAAGTTCAGCTTCTCATACTTTTCTTCCATAAACTTGTCAAGCCGCTTCTTCAATTCCTGGTTTTCTTCCTCCTCCAGGTTCTCATCCCTCTCCAAAAGCCGGTTTACGTCCTCGGAAACCTTCTTGAGCGTCACGGCGTCCGTATAGATATCCGCCAGCTGGAACTCCAGATCGCCGCTCTGGCGGATCCCAAAGATATCGCCGGGACCGCGGAGCTTCAGGTCCTCGGAGGCGATGTAAAAGCCGTCGTTGGACTTATTCAAGACGTCCAGGCGCCTGTTCTTCTCTTTATTGCCGGAGGCATTCACCATAATGCAGTAGGACTGCTTGTCCCCTCGGCCGACACGCCCCCTAAGCTGATGGAGCTGCGCAAGGCCAAACCGCTCAGCGTTCTCGATCATCATCACCGTGGCGTTCGGCACATTGACCCCGACCTCAATGACTGTGGTGGAGACAAGTACCTGGATCTCCCCGGCGGCAAATTCTTCCATGATCTTATTTTTCTCTTTTCCCTTCATCTTTCCGTGAAGGTACTCCACCCGGATCCCCGGGAGATTCTGCTGTAAGACCTTCGTGTAGTCCAGGACATTCTCCGCCTCGATCATCTCGCTCTCCTCCACCATCGGGCAGATCACGTAGGCCTGGCGGCCATTCTTTACCTCGTTTTCGATAAAGCGGTACGCCCGCGGGCGGTAGCTCTTGTCCACCACGCAGTTTTTGATCGGAAGGCGGTTCGCCGGAAGCTCATCGATGACGGAAATGTCGAGATCCCCGTACAGGATGATCGCCAGGGTCCTGGGGATCGGCGTAGCACTCATGACCAGAACGTGGGGCAGCTGTCCTTTATTTCCAAACATTTCCCTCTGGGCGACGCCAAACCGGTGCTGCTCGTCGGTGATGACGAGGGCCAGGTTGTCGTAGACCACCTTCTCCTGAATCAGGGCGTGAGTGCCGATAATGATATCCGCCTCGTGGGAGGCAACCTTCTCGTAGGCAAGGCGTTTTTCCTTCGCGGTCATAGAGCCGGTGATGAGGACCACCTTCTTGTCCACGCCATGTTTCTCAAAAAGCTCTGTCACGGACTCATAATGCTGTCTCGCAAGGACTTCCGTCGGAACCATGAGGGCACCCTGATATCCGTTCTCACAGGCTGCTAAAAGCGCCAGAACGGCGATGATCGTCTTACCGGAACCAACATCACCCTGGATCAGGCGGTTCATGACGGAGCCGCTCTTAAGATCTCTCAGTACTTCCTCCAACGTCCTCATCTGGGCGTTCGTGAGCCTGTAGGGCAGATCCGCCAGAAGTTTCCGGCACTCGTCCTGCTTTTCCATATGGAACGGGCTCTGCACATTCTGGCGCTTTTCCTTTAAATGGCGCACCGCCAGCAGGAAGAAGAAAAATTCATCATACACGAGGCGCTTTCTCGCGAATTTCAGATCTTCCTCGTTCGCCGGAAAGTGGATGTGCTCGATGGCGAAATTGTACTCCGCAAGCTCATTGGCGATTCTGAGGCTTGCCGGGAGATAATCCCGCTCCAGTGTCCGGATTGCAAGGGCCTGCTCCACCGCTGAGGTGATCGTCTTATTTCCGAGTCCTTTTGTCTGGGCGTAGACCGGGCGCATGCTGGATAAAAGCTCCTCGTAGGCCTCCGGCTTAAACATCTGGGGCTGTTCCATCGTGAGTCCGTTCTTTTTGCGGATCACGCGGCCCCGGAAGATAAAGTGGCTGTCCGCCCGCAGTGTGTTCTTTAAATAAGGCATGTGGTACCAGACAAGACGCAGCTTTCCTGTCATATCACTGATCGTCGCCTGGACGATGGAAAGGCCATTTACATGGACGCCTGTGGCCCCCGTCTTTAAAAAGCCTTCCACGGCCCCCGTCTCGTCCTCAGAGAGTTCCCCGATGGCTTTCGGCTCCCCGTAGGTATCATAGCCCTTTGGATAGTAATGGAGCAGGTCATCGATGGTGCGGATCCCGACTTTTTCAAAGAGTTTTGCTGTTTTTTCTCCGATTCCCTTTAAGGTTTCTATAGACTGGGCGTTTGCCATCGTTTTCACGCTCCTTTTTGTCCTGCCCTGCGGCACTTCACATTCTCTGTCTCATGGAAAAAGCTGCCTCATCAGGTCTCTTGACCAAAGGGAGCAGCTTTTTCTGTCGTTATGCATTTGCCCGGAATACAGGGGACCGCCGGGCTTTTCCCACGGCATCTCCTGATTCGTTCAGGCGTTCTCCCGCTTACTCTACGGAAAGCAGGTAATAATAGATCGGCTGGCCGCCGTCATTTAATTCAACTTCACAGTTCGGGAACGCCGCCTGTACTTTCTCAACAAGTGCCTCGGCATCCTCCTCTGTCACGTCCTCACCGGAGTAGACGCTGATCAGCTCGGACTCGTCGTCCACCATGCGCTTTAAGGTCTCAAGAACAGTCTCATTTACGTTCTGACCTACAGCGAGCATGCCGGAATCACCGATTCCCATGATATCGCCCTCGTGGATCTCCATTCCGTCGATATTTGTGTTGCGGACAGCGTAGGTGATCTGGCCGGTATGGATCCGTCCCATCTCGGAAGTCATATTCTCAAGGTTCTCCTCCGGGGAAAGATCCGGGAGGAAGTTGATGAGAGCCGCGATTCCCTGCGGTACGGTCTTTGACGGAACGACGAAGATCTTCTTATCTTCCACAAGACTCTTTGCCTGTTCAGCGGCAAGAATAATGTTCTTGTTGTTCGGAAGGATATAGATCACATCCGCGTTGACCTTCTCGATGGCGTTTAACATATCCTCGGTACTCGGGTTCATGGTCTGGCCGCCCTCGATCAGGTAGTCAGCGCCGATTCCCTTAAAGATCTCGCCGAGACCTTCGCCGATGGATACGGCGATGAAGCCGTACGGCTTTCTCGGCTCGTTAGATGCCGGAGCTTCCTCTTCCTTTGTCTCAGCCGGAGTTTCCGGTGTCTGGGCAACATTGGAAGCGTTCTGGATCAGACGCTCGTGGTGCTCCTCGCGCATATTGTCGATCTTCATTCTGGAAAGAGAACCATAAGTTAAACCTTTCTCGAACGCGAGACCCGGATGGTTCGTGTGAACATGGACTTTAATGATATCGTCATCGGAGACAACGACAACACAGTCACCGATGGACTCTAAGTAGCCCTTAAACTTCTGCTCCTCATCCATATTGTAAGCTTTCTCCACGTTTACGATAAACTCGGTGCAGTATCCGTACTTAATATCGGAAGTGAAAAGATCATCGCTTCCAGCGGCAACCTTCGGCTTCGCGGATTCTGTGTTCCCGGCCGCCGGGGCAACGGCGTCAAACGGGATTCCTCTTCCTAAAAGACCGTCGAGACCGCCCTTCATGACCTGCATAAGTCCCTGTCCGCCGGAGTCAACAACACCGGCCTGTTTTAATACCGGGAGCATTTCCGGAGTCTGGCTTAATACATAGTCACCTTCCTCGATGACCTGTGTCAGGAAATCGATCACGTCATCTGTCTGTGTCGCGAGATCAACGGCCTTCTCAGCCATTCCCTTTGCGACTGTGAGGATCGTACCTTCCTTCGGCTTCATAACAGCCTTGTACGCAGTCTCTGTAGCGCGGGTAAACGCGTTTGCCAGGCTTGTAACCGTAATTTCATTGGATTCCTTGATCTCTTTTGTGAAACCGCGGAATAACTGGGATAAGATAACGCCGGAGTTTCCGCGGGCACCTCTTAAGGATCCGGATGAGAGAGCTTTCGCGATGGACTCCATTGTCGGATTCTCGATCGCTGCTACTTCTCTTGCTGCGGCCATGATCGTCATGGTCATATTTGTACCCGTATCACCGTCCGGAACCGGGAATACGTTTAATTCGTTAATCCATTCTTTTTTTGCCTCAAGGCCTTTTGCTGCGGCCAGAACCGCTTTCTGTAAGAGAGCGGCATCTACGGACTTTAATTCCATGGATTTTACTTCCTCCTTAATCTATCACTCGAACGCCTTCAACAAAGATATTGATCTTTTCAACCGGCATTCCCGTGAACTCTTCTACTTTGTATTTCACACTCTCGATCAGGTTATCCGCTACGGTCGAGATGCTGACGCCATAGGATACGATTACGTGGAAGTCGATGTCAATTGCATTGTCATTGATCGTAACATTGATTCCGTGAGTCAGGCTTTCTCTCTTTAAAAGCTTAACCAGACCGTCTTTCATACTTACTGCAGCCATTCCCACGATTCCAAAGCATTCTACCGCTGTCGTGCCGGCATAAAGAGCGATAACATCGGTGTCGATCTGGATCTGTCCCATTTTATTGTTAATACATCCCTTCATACTCTAAGCCTCCATTCCTACTGAATTATAAGCGCCGTATCCTGATATCAAGGCGCAAAAGTTCCTTTATAATTGAACTTCGATAATCCTAATATACCATATCAAGTTTTCCCTGTCCATGGGATTCCACTTATTTTTCAAAAAAATGTGAAATTTCTAAAAATTTTGCTTGCAAAATGTTAAATCTTCTGCTATGATATCCATGTTATGGATTTTTGCATCCAACCGTATGAATGATTAAGGAGGTGGAATCATGGCTAAATGTGCTATTTGCGAAAAGGCGGCTCACTTTGGTAATGGAGTAAGCCATTCCCATAGAAGATCCAATAAAATCTGGAACGCGAATGTAAAATCTGTAAAGGTTAAGGTTAACGGCGGCTCCCGCAAGATGTACGTATGCACTTCCTGCTTAAGATCCGGTCTCGTTGAGAGAGCTTAATCCTCCTTTTACAAGATAGGGAAATGAAATGAAGGCATCCTCGTGTGAGGGTGCCTTTTTCATGTTCAAAAATAATTATAAGTTCTTCGGCGGAGCCCGCTATATATAACTGCGCAGGATTCCAGGATACTGTCCTCTCACCCACAAAATAAATTATATCCAATAATCATAAGCGCCGCCGCCGTAATTACAAGGAAAAATGTCGTCGGCAGCACTAATGCCCAGGTCATGCCAAAACCTACGCAGAACAGCATGAGACCGCATAATCGCTTCATACACATTCTCCCCAAAAGGAATGTCTATGACAGATTATGCGGTCTCATAGATAATGATTCGTAACCGTTCTGTATCTTTTCTGTTGCCAGAAATTTTACTGTTCCATTGTAACTGTTCAGAACCCCTTCAAGTTCGTTGCTAGTTATTGTGCAAAATAGAGAA
>CAVIYT010000093.1:0-4227 GCA_963646925.1 Paludibacteraceae bacterium | reverse complement strand
GCCCTGAGCGCCGACCTCTCATACTTCTCCATCAGTTCCCCGAAGGCATCCATGTCCCCGTCGATCATGCGTCTCACTATATTCTCTTCATCCATGTCCTGCCTCCTCTCTTTTTTGATGCATCTGTCTTATAGAGACAGGCAAGTGGGGGAAAGTTCATTTTTATCGAAAAAAAATTTAATGGCAAAAAAATCAGGACCGACACCTGCATCCAGCGCAGATGATCTGTCCTGCTTTTCTTTCTATCCGTTATATTTTTTTCATACTAATATCTTAACTTGATTCTGGAAAGTTCCACATCCACCTCATATCCATGGCTGTGAAGATACTCCTTCATGCCCTCCTGCGCGAGGTCGATATGATTCTTCGGGGCAACGGTAATGCTGCGGATCGGAAGTTTTTTCTTTCCGCCGCTTAAATCAATGGCGATATACGGCGCCAGAAAGCCTTCCTTTTCCCGAAACAGGATCCGGCTGTTTCCCCGCTCCTTGAAGGCGATCCGGTACTCTTTTTCCGCCGCGAATTCTTCCTGCTTGAAAAACAGCGCGTAAATTCCAAGCGCCTTCTGGATCAGCTTTTTTACCTTCAGAAACATGTCCGATTCCGGCTCCGCCACCGCAACGGACATCATCGCCTCAAAGCTGATTCCCAGCGCCGCCGGGATCCGCTCAAACAGCAGCTCCCGCAGCATCCGCTCCTGCTCTTCTCTGTCATAGATCACATAGCCGTGGTAGGACACCACCTGCCGCGTGTCCATGATCTTCAACAGGCTGCCGCTCTCAAATCCGATGTTGTATCCGGTATGGTCCCCAAACTCCGCCCATAGCGTGATGCTGTCCGGTTCCGTCGAGAAAGAGACGATATAGTAGGAACTCCGGTCCATCTCAAGAACGGTATCCAGAACCTGGGACGTGAGGAGTTCTTTCCACTCCGGGCGCTCGATCTTCTCGATCACGTCCCGGATCACATGCAGAATATAATACATCTCGTTGGTGTCATTTAAGAAGCTGCTCTTTGTTGCCCGCATGCAGCGTTCCAGAATGATCCCCTGGATTCCATTCAGTTTCGTGTAATGATATAAGACCTCGTTCTCTCCGATGACCGGGAGCTTTACAAGTTTTCGAACCATTGTTCCTTCTTCCCGTGGAACTGTCCGCAGCTTTCCCAGGCTTTGAACAGCCGGACCGCTGCCGTTATTCTCTTCAGTTCAACACTAAAATATATTTTGTTGTAACGATTCAGTACCTTCCATCCTATGTTTTCTTACGGTCAGCGCAGCAAGTGCTCAAACCTACTGAACAGTTACTTTTTGTTTTGATTTAAATATATCTTATCGGAAATAAGGACACTATCCTGCCCATGTAAAATTTATGTAAGAATTCTGGTATTTAACCGGAAAACACGTGTGTCTGTCCCATATACATGAAAAAATCACGCAAATTTCCTATATTCCTGAACTGCCTTCTCCTCGGCCTCTTTCATGATCTCTTCCACAGAATTACCCTCGATATCAAGGCCTTCTGCAGTATAGCACACAGTCTTATTGATTCCATAGTATACCTTGCAGAGATTTTCCAGATACTGGTATCCGAGGTTTAGATTCCCGATGGAACCGCCGCTGGTAGTCACATAGTGGAGACTGTCGGCATGGCATAATCCGCCCGGGATTCCTTTGGAGGAAAAGGTAAATGTCAGCCCTGTCACGCAGATCTGCTCCAGGTAGCATTTCATCCGCGCCGGGAAGGAAAAATCCCAGTACGGGGCAGCCACAACGATCCGGTCTGCGGATGCGAACTGCTTCGCGTAGTCGAACATCGGTCCCTCGTAGTTTCCGGCTCTTGTGAGACGTTCTCTGCCAGCGCTCTCTTTTCCTGTAAAGAGCTTCAGATCCTCGTCCTCCAGGCACAGCGTTTCGATCTCGTATTCGCCACCCTTGTTCATTTCCTTTAATAAGGCCTGCGCAAGTCTCTCCGTTCTTGAAACATCGCGGTTTACGCACGCGTCAATATACAATAATTTTTTCATACCTTTTCTCTCCAAATCTTCTTGATATTCTATGAATTCAACAATCTTCTTGAAAGCTCCAGAACATCCTCGGTATTCTTACTGTTAAAGATCGTCACCTGCCCGCCGTCTTCCTTTCCAGACAGCAGTCCACACTCTTCCAGGCGCTTTCTCGTCTGCTTCGCGGTTCCGAATCCGCCGTCGTAGATCGCGACACCCGGCAGATGTTTCTGGATCTCATTTCTCACCAGTGGATAGTGTGTGCAGCCAAGCACTACCGCGTCGATCTCCGATTTGTCATACGGCTCGAACTGCTTTTCCAGATATTCATCCAGAACAGGTCCCTCTAACATTCCGCTTTCAATATACTCCACAAGTCCCGGACACGGCATCTTGATGATGTTCGCCTCGTCCTCGTAGACATGCAGCATGGAATTAAATTTTGTCTGGGAGAGCGTCATCGGGGTCGCCATAACGACAACCTTTGAGTGCTCTTTCGCCAGCACCGCCGGTTTCAGTGCCGGTTCGATTCCGATCACCGGAATATCTTTCTTCTCATACTCCGCTCTCAGCTCTTTGATTGCCACACTGGTTGCCGTGTTGCATGCCACAACGATGGCCTTTGCCCCATGCTCCAGTAAAAATTCCACATCCTTTTTTGTGAGGTCGATGACCTCCTCCGGGATACGCGTGCCGTAAGGAGCATTCGCGGAATCCCCATAATATAAGAAATCCTCACCCGGCATCAGCTTCACCAATTCTCTCAGAACACTGATCCCGCCGAGTCCGGAATCCAAAACACCGATCGGTCGATTGTCTGTATGCATAATTTTGTCACCTCAATGCGTTTACAATGATTTCTTATATATTATCACATTTTCCCATCTTTGAACATCCACAGACTTTCTCTAACCTGTTTTTGTGCAATTTTCAAAAATATGCCCCTAAATTTTTTCATTTTTGGTTAATCTGTTTCGCCAAACACTGCTATACTTACGCTGTAACAAGAAAGAACGAACTTAACAAAACCCCTTTATTCGAGCAATCGAAATCCTATAAAGCTGAGGGCTGCTAAGCGAATCCGGTAGAACGAATACTGGTTCGTTTGCCGGGAATCAGATTTTTGGAGGAAAAGACAAATGACTACTTTAAAAGCTGAAAAAAGAAGCATGGATGTAAAGGCAAAGAGATTAAGACGTGAAGGATTTGTTACAGGCAACGTTTTCGGACATGCCATCGAAGGTTCCATTCCGGTAAAAATGAGCGCTATGGACGTTGAGCGTCTTTTAAAGACTGAACATAAAGGCGGCCAGATCAACCTCGACATCGAAGGTCAGGTATATGATGTCCTGATCAAGGAAGTTGACTTCAACGCAATGACAAGAAAGATCGATGAGATCGATTTCCAGGCACTTGTAAGCGATGAGAAAGTTACTTCCACTGCTGAGATCGTAATCCTGAACCGTGAAGCTGTTATCGGCGGCGTTCTTCAGGAAGACTTAAGCGAAGTTGCTTACAGAGCATTCCCGTCCGCACTTGTCGAGAAGACAACCCTGGATGCCGCAGGTCTCAAAGTTGGTGACACCGTACATGTCAAAGATCTTGACATCGCAAAGAACAAAGACATCGACTTAAAGACAGATCCGGAAGCCGTTGTACTCTCCGTCATCCCGGTTCACAATGTTGTTCCGGATACAGAAGTAACGACCGCACCGGTTGCCGCAGCTGTTGCTGAGGAGAAAGAAACCAAATAATCTCCGCACCCATAATATAGAAATGGACTAAAATAGCGGTATCGCTTTTATGCTGAGCGATACCGCTATTTTTATTTTGTGCCATCTGAAAATGTGCTGAATCTTTCTGATGAATGAAACATCACCGCACATCTAAGGCACATTCTTCTCTATTTGATCGTATCGATCCACTTCTCGATCTCTTTCTCCGCCGTCCGCAGCGTTGCCTCATCGAAGCGGATATTCATACCCTCTTTCACATCAGCTCCCGCGCATGCATGCTTAAAATCCTTAAATGTATGACCGATCCAACCGCCGTTTGTCGCAAAGGGATAAACGGTCTTTCCGTTCCAGTCCACGCTCTTTAAGAACGTATGCATAGCCGGCGCAAACGTGTACCACCATACCGGTGTTCCGAGAATGATCGTGTCGTACTGCTTAAGATCCACACCTAACGGTTTGATCTTCGGACAATATCCACGGTTCACCT
>CAVIYT010000092.1:1045-2135 GCA_963646925.1 Paludibacteraceae bacterium | reverse complement strand
GCAATATCCTATTCACGTTTGAACCGGAGACGGTGAATAACAGCCCGGTATTTACGACGGTCAACGGTTCCAACTCAACAGTTGTAAATTCGCTGGCGCCCGGGGCCTCTGAAACATTGACAGTGAAATTTTCTTCCAGTCCTACTGCGGAACAGAGGTCCTACACGCTGACGATCAACGAGCAGTATGACAGCCCGGAGTTTAAGAATGCAAAGGAGAGCGTGAAGATCGCTGTCGCTTTAAAGCAGGAAGCACGTTTAAATACCGGCACTATTGAGATCATGCCGGACGCGATTTCGGTCGGTGAAGAGACCAATGTAATGTTTTCCATCAATAATACCGGTAAAGTCATGCTTTACAACGTAAATGCGGTCTTCGAGGCTGATTCTATCCAGAAAACCGAAGCTTATGTTGGAAATATTGAACCGGGGAAAAGCGGAAATGTGGATACCATGGTCAGCGGAATTGCCTCGACAGAGGATGATGGAAAGGTAAAGCTCTCGATCACATACGAGGATGAGAACGGAAAGGTCTCAACCGTTGAAAAGGAAATCCAGCTCGTGGTAAGTGACAATCAGGCTATGGATGATAATTATGACGACACCGTTAGCAGTGATGATCTTGAACCGGAACAGTCAATGACGGAAAAAATGAAACAGCTTGTAATTCCAGTGGGAATCGCTGCTGTGATTGTGATTGCAGTGATCCTTATAATCATCAGACGCAAAAAGAAGAAAGCGGGAATGGATGATGAAATTCTTTGACCTGCTCATCATGAGCGTTAACAATCTGCGAAGAAGAAAGCTCAGGACGGGACTTACCGTTCTGGGCGTTGTTATCGGCACAGCCTCCATTGTTGTTATGGTATCTCTGGGAATCGGACTGAAGGAGAATACCATGGAGTCCTACGCCTCCTTTGGAAGTCTGACAAGGATTCAGATCAGCTCCGGATACGGAAACCAGAAAGAGGATGATTACCTTGTAGATGCAACTGTGACTAAGCTTGCAAAGATTCCACATGTAAAGAGTGTGTCACCGCTGCTGGAAACGAATGTAAATTTAAGACAGGGAATTTATCAGGCATATGTGA
>CAVIYT010000092.1:0-1035 GCA_963646925.1 Paludibacteraceae bacterium | reverse complement strand
ATGTGAGTGTTGTTGGTATGCCACGGGAGGAGCTGAAACAAATTCCGTTAGCAGAGGGGAGACTTCCGGATAAGGATGCGGCGGCTCTGGAATTTATTGTCGGAAATAAGGTCTCTGACAATTTTTATAACAGCAAGACCGGAAAAGGAAGCTGGGACGGAGAAGATCTTTCGAAGGTTGATCTGATAAACAAACCTTTTTTCACCACATTTGAGACTTCTGGAGAAACGGACGGAAGCAGCCAGAAAAAATATGTTTTTCCGGCATGTGCGCTGGTGAGTGGGGGCGATGACGGGTTTTCAGAGTACAGCTATCAGATTTATACAGATATTGATCTTCTGAAGACCCAGTTGAAGAGGATTTTTCGTAAGAATCCGATTCCGGGGCAGCCGACGAACAAGAAGGGGAAACCCTATAGCTATTTTATCTACAATTCGATCTATGTGAATGTTGATGATATGAAAAATGTGACGGAGGTCCAGAAGGCGATTACGGATATGGGCTATGAGGCCTATAGCAGTATGCAGTGGCTCGAACAGGCCCAGCAGCAGACGGATATGATTCAGGCGGTCCTCGGAGGGATCGGTGCCGTATCCTTGTTCGTGGCGGCTATCGGTATCGCAAATACGATGATGATGTCCATCTACGAGAGAACAAAGGAGATCGGTGTCCTGAAGGTACTTGGATGTGCGCTCGGTGACATCCGTACCATGTTTCTGATGGAAGCCGGATTTATCGGATTCATGGGTGGCATTGTGGGACTGGGCTTAAGCTATAGTGTCTCCATCATTATCAACAAGTTCCTTGGAGCCAGTGTCATTGGTATGACCGGTGGCACAGGAGCAATCTCAAGGATTCCGATCTGGCTCTCCGGATCCGCGGTAGTCTTTGCGATCCTGATTGGTATGTTGGCCGGATTGTTCCCGGCACTGCGGGCGATGAAGCTGAGTCCGTTGGCGGCGATTCGGAACGAGTAGAAGAGCAGCGCATTAGAAAAAATGCCGGAGTGTGCTTTTTGCACATCCCGGCATTTTT
>CAVIYT010000091.1:0-7006 GCA_963646925.1 Paludibacteraceae bacterium | reverse complement strand
GCTGTTTAAGACCCACAGCTTTATGCTGTACCTGATGCCCGTGGCGGGCGTCCTGATCGTCCTGCTCCATCAGATGTTCCATGAGCTCGGAAACAGGGGAACGAACCTGATTTTAGAGTCCATCTCCTCGGATGAGCGGATCCCGATGGCAACTCTGCCCTGTATCTTTGTCTCCACGATCTTAAGCCAGGCCGTCGGCGCCTCCGCGGGTAAAGAGGGAGCAGCCTTACAGATCGGCGGCTGCATCGGAAACTTCTTCGGCGATGTGTTCCATATGGATGAGAGGGATAAAAAGGTCATGATCATGAGCGGCATGAGCGGCTGTTTCGGGGCGATCTTCGGAACACCGCTGGCTGCCGCCATGTTCGGAATCGAAGTCATCAGCATCGGTGTCGCCTACTACGCGGCCCTTGTGCCCTGCGTCTTCGCCTCCTTCATCGGGGCGCAGATCTCCGGGGCTCTCGGGCTTCACGGGGAATCCTTCCAGATCCTTCATATTCCGGGGTTTTCTCTTGTTCCGGCTCTCTATACGGTCGGTCTCGGACTTGCCTGCGCGCTTTTAAGCGTCTGCTTCTGCATCCTGCTCCATGAGATCCAGCATCTCTATAAGAACAAGATTGGGAATGTTTATGTGCGGATCCTTGTAGCTGCAGGACTTTCTATCGGGCTGGTGCTTATCTTTGGACGGGATTACTGCGGTGCCGGATTTAATCTTGTGGAGAAGGCCGTGGACGGTGAATCCGCGTATCTTGGCTTTTTACTGAAGATGGTCTTTACGGCGGTGGCCTTAGGCGGCGGCTTTAAGGGCGGAGAGATCGTTCCCACACTGGCAGTGGGATCTTCCTTCGGATGTACGTTCGGGCTGCTCACAGGCTTTGAGCCGTCCCTGTGCGCGGCGACAGGAATGCTCGCCACCTTCGTCGGCGTCACAAACTGTCCGATCGCGACCATGTTCCTTGGGTTTGAACTTTTTGGCTTTGAGGCGATGCCGTACTTTGCGGTGGCTGTCGCCATCAGCTTTACGCTGTCGGGATATTATGGCCTTTACAGCGGTCAGAAGTTTACATACTCGAAGACGAAGGCGGAATTTATTAACCGGAAGGCACATTGATTTACGGATCATGCGACCGGACAACAGGAGTACAAAATTCTTGCTTAGGCAGCAGTATTCTTAAGCAGATCAAAAGAAGTAAATCGTGAAAAGCAGTCAGGTTTTTCGGAAATAATCCTTTGTTTCAAGGACTTTCCGTGATATCTGATTGCTTTTTTGTTCTGGAGATGTTATGATAATCTTTACAGGTCTATATACATGCGGTGCTGTCATGGACCGCCGGGGGCTATCGTTTTATCCATATGCCCAGGTGTTCATGAGAGTTAAAAGGGAAACAGGTCGAATGCCTGTGCGAGCCCGTCACTGTAGATCCGGAGTGTATGAAAATTGTCCGTTGTAGGCGGACAGTCACTGGCAGCTTCTGCCGGGAAGGCGTTTCATGCGCAATGATGGATGAGCCAGGAAACCTGCCGGATGTCTGCTGGGAGAAAAAAGAACCAGACTGGGACCTGAAAAATTCATTTTTCAAGCGAGGAGAAGAGTAAATGAGAAAAGCAAACCTTTATGCCGTTATGACAGCGGCAGCCGTATCCATGGCGATCCTTTCCGGATGCTCTGGAAACCAGACAGCAGCAACAACTGCTGCGGAGACCACTACAGTCGCAGAGACAACTGCGGAGGAAACTACCGCAGAGGAGACAACAGCTGAGGAAGAGGATGAAGAAAACTACGATACAGGAGATGCTTCCATGGATAACACAAGAAATCAGGATGAGATCGGCGAGAACGAGCTTCTTGTTGTAAGCTTCGGTACAAGCTATAACGACAGCCGCAGACTGACTGTCGGCGCAATCGAGAACGCTATTGAGGCTGCATTCCCGGATTACTCCGTAAGAAGAGGTTTCACAAGCCAGATCATCATTGACCATGTAAAGAAAAGAGACGGCGCTGTCATCGATAACGTGACAGAGGCTTTAAACCGTGCCATCGACAACGGTGTCAAGACTCTTGTTGTACAGCCGACCCACCTTATGAATGGTCTTGAGTACACGGATCTTGTAAACGAGTTAGCGGATAACGCGGACGCGTTCGAACAGGTTGCTGTCGGTGAGCCGCTTTTAACTTCCGACGATGACTTCAAGGCTGTGATCTCCGCGATCACAGAAGCAACAAAAGAATACGATGACGGTGAGACAGCGATCTGCTTCATGGGTCACGGCACAGAGGCTGATTCCAACGCTGTATACCAGAAGATGCAGGATATGTTAAAGGAAGAGGGCTTTGGTAACTACTATGTAGGTACCGTTGAGGCAACTCCGTCCTGTGAGGATGTTATTGCGCAGGTGAAAGAGGGATCTTACAAGAAGGTCGTTTTAGAGCCGCTTATGATCGTAGCTGGTGACCACGCGAACAACGATATGGCCGGTGACGACGACGATTCCTGGAAGAGCCAGTTTGAGGCCGCAGGCTATGAGGTTACCTGCCTCGTAAGAGGTCTCGGTGAGCTTGAGCCGATCCAGCAGCTCTTCGTACAGCATGCCCAGGCTGCAGTTGACAGTCTCGCAAAATAAGATAGCTCATAATGGGCGGTCGAATATTCGACCGCCTTTTTCTGATATAGGAATGTAATGATATTGCTTATCGCAGGTATTACATTCATAATTTGATAGGGGAGAAATTTTATGCATAAATTAAAACAATTTTCATTTGTACTTGCGGCAGTCTGCGCTCTGTCCACAGCGTGCGGACAGTCCAACACCGCAGAGACAACTGCTATCTTCGATGCAGAGACCATAGCTGAAACTACCGCAGAGACAACTGCTGCGGAGGAGTCAAAAGCTGCCGTTGCCTCCGGCGATGAGACCGCCGCAGAGCAGACACTTGATACCGCGGGACTCGTCCCGGTGGCAGCAGAAGATTTAAAAGAAGGAACTTACGATATCTCCGTGGAATCCAGTTCCTCCATGTTTAAGATCACATCATGCGCGCTTACCGTCGAGAATGGAGCCATGACAGCCCGGATGACCATGGGCGGAACCGGATATCTCTATGTCTATATGGGAACCGGAGAGGAAGCTTCAAAAGCCCCGGAATCCGATCTGATCGCTTTTGAGGAGAATTCTGACGGAACCCACAGCTTTACGGTGCCGGTTGAGGCGCTGAATGAGGCGCTTCCGTGTTCGGCATTCAGCAAGAAGAAAGAAAAATGGTACGACAGGGAACTTGTCTTTGAGGCATCGGGGATCCCGGCAGACGCATTCCTCAACTCTTCCTTAAAAACAGTGGAAGATCTCGGTATTGCGGATGGAACTTACAGCGTGGAAGTCGCTTTAACCGGTGGATCCGGACGGGCGTCCGTGGAATCTCCGGTAGTGATCGAGGTGAAGGACGGAAAGGCCGAGGCAACGATCATCTGGAGCAGCTCCAACTACGATTATGTGCGGGTGAATGAGGAGAAACTTCTCCCGGTCAATACGGAGGGAAATTCTACATTCGTGATCCCGGTGGCTGGCTTTGACAGTCCGCTTACGATCTACGCCGATACCACAGCCATGAGCACGCCTCATGAGATCGAGTACACGCTGACCTTTGATTCCAGTACGCTGACAGAGCAGAAGTAATCGCTATGGATAAGATAAGAACTCGTTCGTTCCGGCAGGAGCGGAAAAACGGTAGGCGGGGTGGATGGCATGCTGGGTATTTGGCGGCAGTCATGCTGCTTATCGCAATGTTCTCAATATTCTGCACCGGGTGTTCTGCGAAAAACACAGAGAATATTTCTTCCGACAGTACAGCTGGACAGACCGGTGCGGATAGTGGGAAGACAGATCAGGCGGACAGCAGTGATACAACCAACCAGGCGGGCGGAGAAAAAGCAGTATCCCATATCTGGAGCGACATGTCTCCCACAGGATCCATGGATCTCCTCTACGCGAATCAGTTTTCCGTAGATGATTATGAGGACGGTATCGCCCTTATCACAATCGGGGATACAGACCAGTTTCTTCTGCTGCCGGAAGATGTGTCCGTACCGGACGGACTCCCTGATTCCATCACAGTTCTCCAAAAACCGGTAAAAAATATTTATCTTGTGGCGACCTCCGCCATGGACGCGTTTATCCATCTAAATGCCCTGGATTCTATCGCTCTCTCCGGAACGAAGGAGAGCGGCTGGTACCTCCCGGAAGCAAAAACAGCCATGGAAGAGGGAACGATCGCCTATGCGGGAAAGTACAGCGCCCCGGATTATGAAAAGATCTTAAGCAGTGATTGCGGTCTTGCCGTGGAGTCCACCATGATCTATCACACCCCGGAGGTAAAGGAACAGTTGGAGCGCCTCGGGATCCCAGTCCTTGTGGAACGGTCCAGCTATGAGAGCCACCCGCTTGGACGAATGGAGTGGATCCGCCTCTACGGTGTCCTGATAGGAAAAGAGGAGGAAGCGGAGTCGATCTTCAAACAGAATGTGGATGCCCTGTCCGATGTCCTCAATATGGAACCGTCCGGAAAGACGGCTGCCTTTTTCTATGTAACGAATTCCGGCAGTGTCAATGTGAGAAAGAATGGGGATTACATCGCGAAGATGATCGCCCTCGCAGGCGGAACTTATGTGCCGGGAGATGCCGGTTCCGATGAGAATGCGCTTTCTACGATGAACATGGACTTTGAGTCCTTCTACGCCGCCGCAAAGGACGCGGACGTGCTGATCTACAACAGCACCATCGATGGAGAACTTACCACCATCAGCGAGCTGTGCGCGAAAAATCAGCTTTTTGCGGATTTCAAGGCAGTGAAAGAGAGAAATGTCTGGTGCACCGGAAAAAACATGTTCCAGGAGACCATGGGGCTTGGAGATATGATCCGGGATATGAACGCGATGTTTGCCGGTGATACGGGATATAATTTCACATATCTTCATCAGCTGAAATAACGCGCAGGTGGTGCGGATCAACAACATCGGATCATCACTGCTATGATAGTGAAAAAACGTACAGGGGATTGCTATTTTATTGATGAAACATGGCACAGAACAAATGTTCGCTGCCTGTTAATGAATACATGTAAATACTTAAATTATGAATGAAAAGGGGAGAAAACACCTATGTCGACCCAGTCCAAGCGGATCATCCGCTCCTACTTACTATTATTTGTCCTGCTTGCGGCCTTAAGCTTTCTGAGCCTGGCGGTCGGCAGCGTGCGCGTATCGGCAGCAGATCTTCTCGCGGCCCTGACCGCAGAGGAGGGAAACGATATGATCCGCCATATTCTCTTTGATATCCGTCTCCCCAGAATGCTCGCAGCCCTGATCCTCGGCGGGGCGCTCTCGGTGTCGGGATTCCTCTTACAGACATTTTTCTCGAATCCCATCGCCGGACCCTTTGTCCTCGGAATCTCCTCGGGAGCAAAACTTGTGGTCTCGATCTTTATGATCCTGTTTCTCGGACAGGGACTCATCATGAATTCCTGGGTCATGATCATCGCGGCGTTTCTCGGCGCCATGGCATCCATGGGCTTTGTTCTGGCGGTGTCGAAGAAACTCCCGCAGATGTCTATGCTAGTGGTCAGCGGAATCATGATCGGATATATCTGTTCCGCGGCAACGGATTTTATCGTGACATTTGCCGATGATTCCAATATCGTGAACCTCCACAACTGGTCCATGGGAAGTTTTTCCGGGATCTCCATGGATGGAGTGAAGATCTGCGCCCTTGTGATCGCGGCAGCATTCGTTTGCTCCATGCTGCTCTCAAAAGCCATGGGTGCCTATCAGCTGGGGGAAGTGTACGCGAGAAACATGGGCGTCAACATCCGGCGGTTTCGGATCGAGCTGATCCTCTTGTCCAGCGTCCTTTCCGCCACGGTGACAGCTTTTGCAGGTCCCGTCTCCTTCGTTGGGATTGCGGTGCCCCATGTGATCAAGCAGCTTTTTAAGACCGCTAAGCCCATCGTCGTGATTCCAGGGTGTTTTCTGGGAGGCGCTGTATTCTGCTTATTCAGCGATCTGCTGGCGAGAACATTATTTTCGCCCACAGAGCTTTCCATCAGCTCCGTGACGGCGGTATTCGGCGCGCCTGTAGTGATCGCCATGATGATAAAGAGGGCGAAACATTGATCGGGGTGTATGATTTTAAATCTCGAAGTACTATGCACTGCATTGTTGGTGTTTTTGTGATAAATCAGTGAAGCAGCATGAAAGGAAAATGTATGAACACCTACCTGACAGCCGACGATCTCACCGTCGGATACCGTGGAAAGCCGATCCTGTCCGATATCTCCATGAACATCCGCCGCGGTTCCATTGTCACGCTCATCGGACCGAATGGAGCCGGGAAATCCACGATCTTAAAGAGTATCATCCGGGAACTTTCCCCTTTGAGCGGAAGTGTGTTTCTTGACGGAACAGCTCTTCAGAATTACTCGGATTCCGACTTCGCGAAAAAGACGGCGGTTGTGATGACGGGGCGGCCGGACCCGGAGCTTATGACATGCTTTGATGTGGCGGCAGCAGGAAGATATCCCTATACCGGGCGGTTCGGGATCTTAAGCGCGGAAGATAAGAAAAAAGTCCGTAATGCCTTGTCCATGGTCCAGTGTGAAGTTCTCGCCGATACGATGTTCCAGAACACCAGCGACGGGCAGAAGCAGCGGATCCTTTTAGCCCGTGCCATCTGCCAGGAACCGGAGCTTCTCGTTCTCGACGAGCCTACGTCCTTTCTCGATATTCGCCATAAGCTGGAACTTCTCGACATCTTAAAAAAACTGGTCCATGAAAAGAACCTAGCGGTGCTCATGTCGCTTCACGAGCTGGATCTCGCGGAACGCGTCTCAGACTATGTGCTCTGCGCGGAGGACGGGCGTATCGGAAGAGCCGGAACGCCGTCGGAAGTCTTTGAAAGAGACTATATCGCTAAGCTTTACGGGATCGAACATGGAAGTTATCTCACGCACTTAGGA
>CAVIYT010000090.1:0-5086 GCA_963646925.1 Paludibacteraceae bacterium | reverse complement strand
ACGCAACTCTGTATGCAGAAAATAACGGAAAAGCAGAGCTGCTTGCCTCCGTTCAGACAGGCGGTACGGCATATCCGGTAACAGTTGAGGATGGAATCCTCTACTACAACACAAGAACCCAGTTCGCACAGGCCGATGTGACAAAAAATGAGGATGGCAAGTATCAGCTCAATTACATTAAGTTTGCCGCAATCACCTACAATTCCGCAGGCGAGGAAAGCTTCGAGACAAAGGGAGATATTTCCGCTTCCGATCTCAGCAGTAAGGATGACTTCTATGCCCTCTTTGAGGAAACAGAAGGAAAGACACCGGTGAACTTTACACTTGTAAAATAAGTATGTGGGTAAAAAAGTGGATCATGAATTCCTGACGGATTCCATGATCCACTTTTACTATTTACTGATCGTTTGTGAGCCTCATTCTGTCAAAGATATAGAAAATCAGGCTTAAGATCATGCCGACAACACATGCCAGAACCATACCGGTAAGCTGTACGTTGCCGAAATTCACCTTGATGCCGGAGAGCCCGGTTACGAAGATAACCGCGGTCAGAGCCTGGTTCCGGTTTTTGCCGTAGTCGACCTTGGAGTCAACCAGAATGCGGAGACCGGATGTTCCGATCATACCGTAGAGCAGAAAGGAAATCCCTCCGATAACCGGACCCGGAATTGTCTGGATCATGGTCGATAATTTTCCGATGAAGGAGCAGATGATAGAAATCACGGCTGCACCGGCGATGACCTGGACACTGTAGACCTTTGTGACCGCCATAACACCGATGTTTTCGCCGTATGTGGTCGTCGGAACGGAACCGATGAGACCGGATACCATGGTAGAGAAATTGTCACCGAAGATACTGCGATGGAGTCCCGGATCCTTTAAGAGGTCGCGACCGACAATCTTACCGGTTACCACCTGGTGCCCGATATGTTCGGAGGTGATGACCAGAATGACCGGCATGATAATCATGATCGCTTCCATATCGAACTTCGGGGAAGAAAAATTCGGGAGTGCAAAGAACGGTGCGGCGGCGACAGCAGAGAAATCAACGATTCCGCACACGATGGCGGCGATGTAACCTGCAATAACGGCGATCAGGATCGGGATGACAGATAAAAATCCCCGGAACAGGACGGAGCCGAAAACGGCAAATCCAAGTGTCACGAGGAACACGATCAGGTTTTTCGGATCGATGGACTCGTCTAAGAGTCCCGCGTTGCTTGCGGCGCTGGAAGAGAGCTCCAATCCGATGAGGGCTACAACGGGTCCCATGGCGGCCGGCGGAAGAACCACGTCGATCCATTTGTAGCCGATCTTGTAAATAATGAAGGCAAGAATACAGCCGACGAAACCGACGGCAACGAATCCGCCGAGGGCGTATTCATAACCGAATTTTTCTATTACGATACCGGCCGGGGCGAGAAATGCGAAACTGGAACCGAGATAGGCGGGAGCTTTTCCCTTTGTGATAAAGATAAACATGAGAGTTCCGATGCCGTTCATGAAAAGAACAACAGCGGGATTGAGCCCAAATAAGAACGGAACGAGAACGGATGCGCCGAACATGGCGAACATATGCTGGATACTCAGGGGAAGCAAAAGGTTAAAAGGGACCCTCTCGTCTACCTGGATAATCTTATGGCTTTCCATACATGACCTCCTTGAAAATAATTTTTAGTATTTGCACCTGTGCCGGATATCCCCGGCTTCAGACATTATTTTCATTCTACCATATTCTGATGATTTGTCCAGAGAAAATAAAAAAGCGTCATTTTAGGCACTGATATCCTGTAAATTGTCCCACATTTGTCCTACATGGTGTGATAAAATGTAGTTATACAAGAAAAAGTAGCTACTCAGCTGCTATACGACCACATTTGCAGGAGGTAAAAGAGATATGACGGGATTATACGAAGCTCTCATAAAAAAATTTCAGGAACTTTTAGAAACCAAGACTCCGGAAAAGGCTGCTGCGATTATCAAGAAAGAATATTATTCTACAGGACCGGACAGAAAGAATCTGAAAAAATCTGTGCGGGAGTTCCGGAAGAATTACAAAGTTCTGCCTGAAACAATGAAAGCTTCAAAAACAGAACTGGAACAGAAAATGAAGCATATGGATGCCTGCTTTGATGCAATTCTGGAGGATACAAAGGAAGTTGCAATGAAAAGGGTTCTCCTGAAAAATACAATCGAACAGCAGCTGAAAAGCGCAAATGTCGTACTTGGGGAAAAGCAAACGGTAGAAGAGTTCCGCTGCCTGCATGATCTGATGCATCTTGGGAATACACCTGAGGCAGAACTGCACAATAATCAGGTTGTATCCCTGATGCTTTACAATCAGGGGCTGATTAAAGAAGAGCAGTTCAGGAAGCTCCGCACGGGACAGCTGGACAAAGCAAAGAAGCCAGGAAAGGATCTTGTTGATTCCGAAGTTAAAGATAAAAAGAAGGCGCTGGTTAATCTGATCCGGGATGAGGTTACGTCCCTGAAGAAAAAAGCAGAGGGTGCAGAAAATCTCGTTTCGGATATTTTAAACGTTAATGAAAATGATCCTGAAAAGCTGAAAAAGGCATATCGCGCAATTGGAGCTTCCCACAGCTATCTGCTTGATACCGGTGACAGAATGTTCACAAACAGCACATATGGTTGGGATAAGACTGCGACCGAGGATGAGAAGAAATGGGCAAACGAGAATCTGAACGAATTTGGATCTGAAAATGAATGCAAATATTATGTAACTCCGGTTATTGCAAACCCCTATTTTGCGATCATATCTCCGGAAGACATCATCGATTACATGCAATCCCACGGCGGTGCAGTAAGTAACGTAGAGCCTGATGATTTCAGCCCGGTCGTTCAATATGTAGCAGATACCGGAAAGCTGTGGACCAATTATATGGTACAGGTCGCTGAAAATAATACGAACTATGAAAAAGGAAAGCTTGAAAAAGCGGGAATGAGTGGGGCAAAGAGTATCCCATACGGGCATGGATTGACTGTATATAAAAAGGACGAAGATGTCCTGATCACGAAAAATGAGATAAAATCGTGGGTACCCTGTACAGTTGAGCTGAGGGAAGCAAAGCCGAATGAGTTGCTAAAAGAAAAGCTTTCCTCCGAGATCATAGAGACTCTTGAGCAGTATAAGGAGCGGAATAAATGGAAAAGCTCCAAAACCTTTAATGAACTGGAACGATCGCTGAATGCTGTCAGGGATATGAGTGGAAATATCAAAGAGGATATTACAAAAGAAGATCTGGAACAGTACAGGAACGTATTTGAAGAGTTACGGAGTAAGGCAAATGCATATCTGAAACACAAAGAGAAGGATTTCAGAAAACGTAACATACCGGAACCGAAAGACGGTTATAAAAAGCACAGCCGGCTAGCGAAGAACGGCTACGAGAAAAAACGGATTCTGCTTGCAGAGTCTATTCTGGAGTTTACAAAGAAAAAAATGGAGGTTCTTGATCTCACCGGGAAATATATCGACACTCTGGAAAAGAAAAAGGATCTGCTTCAGGAGAAAAAAAACGTAAAGAACGGGAATGAAGCGAAGAACGAAAATGAATTCCGGAGAAACGCAACCCTGACAAATATCAATGAATTGGAAAATGAAAAGGGGAATCCTACGGGAGAAAATAATAAAAGAGTTCAGCGTTCAAGGGCGAACAACCAGAACTTTGACAGAAAGAAAGAGTCCGGTCTGTCTCTAAACAAATAAAATAATACAAGGACCAAAATCCTCCTGCAAGCCTGCCGGCAGGAGGATTTTGACCCTTGGAGATATATTATCTGCTGCGTCCGACACGGTCGGATCAATATATTAGAAGGAAATGTCTGATCACGGTGCCAGCAGTTCTCTCACCATCACACCGTTGAAGGAGACAGAGGATATGTGGTTGACTTCGATCTGATAGAGAGCGTTCGCCGCAAGATGCTCGGCAGCCTGCTCGAGATCGCGGATACCGGACGTATGCGCGAAAATCTCCATCATTGCCTCCAGTCCATCTTCCGTGACGAGGCACTCATTTTCCTTAAGGCTCATACGCCTCAGCACCTTCGGGAGCGCAAATCTGGAAATTTTGTCCTACATTTGTCCTCTCGGATATGATAAAATAGCAACATAAAAGAACGGAGAGGAAGGCGAATATTATATGCGATATACGATTCCAGAAAAAGATACAGACCAGAAAGCCGAGATGAACCGTATTCTTCATGCGGCTGCAACAGACGATGAGCTTCAGAAGATAAATCGGGCGTTGCAATGGCTGCTCGCTTGTGCGAACGGAACGGTCGAATATCGAAAAAAAACTACGACAAGCTGTATGATACCTATAAAATGCTTGGCATCACGGACGGAAGAAAGGAATCTGCCCTGTTTCCGGAAACGAGTCGGACGAAAGAAAACTTCAAAGATGAACTCAATCAGCTATGGCGAATCCTGGAGGTGTATGCCCAGGAAAAAAGTCCGTCTCTGTTGACCTCCTGCGAGAGGTACAAGAAATACAAGGATGAATATGATACCGCACTAAGCGCGTATGATACGAATTTGAAAGATCAGCGCAACAGACAGGGACTTGCGGAGCCTCAGCCGGAGCGTGCCCAGGAGCAGAAAATCCCGCTGGTTGATGAGAAATCTCCATATGCAGACCGGATCAGGGGCAGCGTTTACAGTGAAATATATCAGTTATACCGGGACCTGAAGCCGCAGCTCCGCCCGGGAAAGAGTCTGTCTGACAGAATGCTCTCCTCAGATATGGATCAGCTGCTGACGAAAATGCAGCTCCATTACCTGCGCCGCAACAGTAAGGGAACAGTATTCCCAATGACCGTGGAGGAGCGAGGAGAGCTTCTGGAGCTTTACCGTGACTGTTTAAGAGATTGCCAGAGACTGTCGGAAAAACTTAAGAAAAAACAGGAATATAAAACACTGCATACACTTCTGCTAAAGAACGAAGAACAGTTAAGAAACGCTCCTGAAGATAATCTTCCTCCATTTGCCGATGTTGTCCGGGGGTCACATGCCCAGACGATCGAGCTGATCGCACAGGAAAAGGAAACCATCGGTGAAGCATTAAGT
>CAVIYT010000089.1:0-17487 GCA_963646925.1 Paludibacteraceae bacterium | reverse complement strand
TCTTCCGCCCTTGCCCGGAAGGTTCATGCCCTGGCCTAAGAAGCCCCAGCGGAGACGCAGGTAGAGGGTCGGGTTGGATTTCTTTAACTCTTCCCAGAGTGCCTTTTTCTTCGCCATATTCTCGTCGCTGCCAGACTTGATGGCGAGGATCGAGCAGATGACCATCATAATCTCTAAGTAACGCACCATATAGTGGCGGAGTTTCTTATTCTGGATCTTCGTCACATCGTAGTAGCCGAGCATCAGCTTCGTCACGCGGATCTGCTGGTCGATTCTTCCGATCATGACCTGTTCATTGACGGACTGGTCGGAACGGCCGATAAAGTAGCGGTAGAAGTTCGCATCCAGGTAGTACATCGTATGTACATGCGGGAGCGGCTCGTACACGAAGATATTGTCTACATAGAACGTATGCTCCGGAAGTTCCAGCTTACAGTCTCTTAAGAGCTCCGTCCGGTAGATCACGGAATGCATCAGAATATACTGTCCTGCCACGAACACCTTCACATCGCTCCAGGTAAAGATCTCGTTCTTCGGGAGCGCCAGATTGTAATTCATGACTTTCTTGTGCTTCGCGCCCTGTTTCTCATAGACGAAATTCGTGATCAGCATATCCAAGGTATCTTTTCCGTAGACGAAGCGGCGCAGGGTATCAAGCACCTGCTTGTAGGCCTGCTCATTTACCCAGTCATCGCTGTCCACGACCTTAAAATAGATTCCCGTCGCGGCCTTTAATCCCGCATTGACTGCGGCGCCGTGTCCGCCATTCTCCTGGTGGATCGCCTTACAGATCCCCGGATATTCCTTCTCGTACCGGTCAGCGATCTCGGCTGTATTGTCCTTTGTAGAACCGTCATCCACGATCAGGATCTCCACCTCATTTCCGCCCGGAAGCAGAGACTTGATACAGTTTTCCATATACGCCGCTGAATTGTAGCACGGAATTGCTATCGATAACAGCTTCAAAATTGTTTCCTCCTTACGTTCCCGAAATGGGAATTTTCGAACTCAGTTGTTCTTATTTTAGCATAAATTATCTGAAAATGCAAAAAATTATTTCTTTCGATTCTCTTTCATTCCGATGCAGAATTCATTACATTGGCTTTTGTCGCCGCAGTCCATACAAAATTTTCAGTTCAAAAAATTTCTGCCTGTGCCCAGTCATAAAACTTTGAGTTTTTTCTTCCATAATCCTTCAAAATATGGTAAAATATCTGAAAATACATAGGCGCAGACCGTTTTGTATCGGTCCGAGGAGAAAACTCCCCTGCGGCTCCCGTACAATTTATCTGCCCAACGATATCGGTGCATAATAGAAATGAGGTATTAGATATGGCAAAGAAAAGACTTGTTTTAGCACTTGGACATGACGCTCTCGGAACGAATCTTCCGGAGCAGAAGACCGCCGTTACAAAGACAGCAAAAGCTATCGCCGACTTTATCCAGGACGGCTGGCAGGTAGTGATCACCCACGGAAATACTCCGCAGCTCGGTATGATCCACACCGCGTTGAACGAATTCGCGAAAAACCATGAAGGCTACACTCCGGCCCCGATGTCCGTGTGCTCCGCTATGAGCCAGGGATATATCGGCTATGATCTCCAGAACGCGCTCCGCTCCGAGCTTATCAAGCGCGGCATCTACAAGGCCGTATCTACGATCTTAACACAGGTTACTGTCGATCCTTACGATGAATCCTCCTACACTCCGATGAAGGTGGTTGGACGTGTGATGAACGCCGAGGAGGCAAAGGAAGAGGAAGCAAAAGGCAACTTCGTTGTGAAAGAAGGCGACGGCTACCGCCGTATCGTTGCGGCTCCGAAGCCGGTCGCTATCGTTGAGATCGACGCGATCCGTGCTCTCGCAGACGCTGACCAGCCGGTGATCGCTGCAGGCGGCGGCGGAATCCCGGTTATGGAACAGGGTTCCCACTTAAAGGGCGCCAGCGCCGTGATCGAGAAAGACCGTGCAGCCGGACTTCTCGCGAAAGAGCTTGACGCTGACGTATTAATGTTCATCACAGGTGTTCCGAATGTCGTATTAAACTACGGTACCGACCGCCCGATCAATATCGATAAGATGACAACATCTGACGCAGCCCGCTACGCTGAGGCTGGTCACTTCAAGACAGGTTCCATGCTGCCGAAGGTCGAGAGTTCTATCGACTTTATCAACGCCGGAAAAGGACGCCGTGCGATCATCACCTCCCTTGACTGCGCGAAGAACGCGCTGGCCGGTAAGGGCGGTACTACGATCCAGTAGGCAGATATATTGATTTGATTTCGGTTCAGTTTAACTGTAATCTAAAATAAAGCCAACAAATGATCCCAGGGACATTCCATAACCGGATGTTCTTGGGATTTTTCTTGTCTCCCAAAATAATCTCACCCATTCTTCTGCTATATTATTGAATATTTTCCTTCGATCTTCTATTACTTCTTTGCGGATGCTGCGCAGTCTATATTTCTCCCCACTACATTTTTCGTCCCAGTTTTATAGTTTTGGGCAAAAAAAGACCCGCCAGAAGACGTTCCCATCTTCCGCGGGTCTTTCATTTCTCTACAAGTTGTTACCCAATTAGATAATAACATGTGCCGGGCACTTAGCCGCGCACTTGCCGCAGCCAGTACACTTTGTGTAGTCGATAACAGCAACGTTGTTATCCATATGGATCGCATCGAACTCACACTGCTTTGTGCAGAGTGTACATCCGATACAGCCTGCCTCGCAGACTTTCTTGACAGCCGGTCCTTTGTCGTGGGAGCTGCACTGTACGAGGTGGTTTGCCTTGTACGGAACGAGCTCGATCAAGTGACGCGGACAAGCCTCCGCACACTTACCGCAGGCAACGCACTTCTCCTTGTCGACAACGGCAACACCGTTTACAACATGGATCGCATCGAACTGACATGCCTTTACACAGCTTCCGGAACCGAGGCATCCGTAGTTACATCCCTTGGAGCCGCCGCCCGGAACTGCGTCTGCGATCTTGTGGCAATCGTCAATCCCATAGTAATTGTATTTCACAGTTGCCTTATCGCAGGTACCTTTACATTTAACAAATGCAACCTTCTTCTCGGAGGAACCAGCCTCAACGCCCATGATCGCAGCGATCTTCTCTCCTACCGGGGCGCCACCGACCGGACACTGGTCAACCTTTGCCTTGCCCTGCGCAATTGCTTTTGCAAGAGCGTCACATCCTGCGTAACCGCAGCCGCCGCAGTTGTTGCCCGGAAGTTCTGCACGAACCAGAATTTCCTTCTCATCTACTTCTACTTTAAACTTCTCGCTGGCGATTCCAAGGAGTACGCCGATGACGATACCGACGATACCGACAACCGCAGCAGCGATGATAATGCCTGTCATGTTCATCTCTCGTTCCTCCTTAAATCATTCCGGAAAATCCGAAGAGAGCGATCGACATTAAGCTTGCTGTGATCAGAACGATCGGGGAACCCTGGAAAGCGTGCGGCACATCATTGTGCTCAATCTTCTCACGGATACCTGCAAGCAGGACAATGGCGATCAGGAATCCAACGGAAATACCGATACCGTTTACGACACTCTGAATGAAGTTGTAGCCCTTCTGTACGTTTGTCAGCGCAACACCGAGAACCGCACAGTTTGTTGTAATTAACGGAAGGTATACGCCGAGAGCCTCATAAAGGCTTACCATGTTCTTCTTTAAGAACATCTCAACGAACTGTACCAGAGCCGCGATTACAAGGATAAATACGATCGTCTGTAAGTACTCGATCCCGAGTTTTACAAGTACGAAATCATAAACAAGGCTTGTGCAGGCGGATGCGATCGTAATAACGAATACTACGGCAGCGCCCATACCAGCTGCTGTCTCTGTTTTCTTGGATACACCAAGGAACGGGCAAAGACCGAGGAACTGGCTTAAAACAACGTTATTTACCAGGGCAGAGCCGATGGCAATTAATAAAAGTTCTTTCATTTCTCCACTTCCTCCTTAATTTTCTTTGCCGGCATCTGCTGCTTCAGTCTTAGCAGCTTCCGCTGCCTTTGCTGCCTCTGCCGCTTTTGCAGCCTCAGCTGCCTTCTTAGCTGCGAGAGCTTTCTCTGCTGCTGCCTTCTTAGCTGCCGCTGCGGCTGCTGCTTCCTCTGCCTTCTTCTCAGCAAGAGCAGCATGGTTTGTCATGCTGACACAGCCTGCACAGCTTGCGCAGTTACCGCCGCATACAAGGTCAGACTTCGGTGCGTCACCGTTTGTAGCGCATGGAAGCCGGAGCTTGTTCTGGATCGCGGAAAGCATAGCCAGAGTGAACAGAGCACCCGGTGCAAGGATGATGATGGAAATGTGGTAAGCTTCCGGAATGATGGTGTGTCCGAAGATTGCGCCAGCACCGAAGAACTCACGGCACATACCGATGACTGTAAGGGAAAGGGAGAATCCGAGTCCCATACCAAGACCATCGAAGAAAGATTCAACCGGACCGTTCTTGCAGGCATAAGCCTCAGCACGGCCAAGGATGATACAGTTAACAACGATAAGCGGGATATAAATACCCAGGGATGCATACAGGGACGGAACGTAGCCCTGCATTAAGAGCTGTACGACTGTAACCAGGCTGGCTACGACTACGATGAACGCCGGAATACGAACTCTGTCCGGAATGATCTTTCGCAGTGCGGAGATCAGCAGGTTGGAAAACATCAGTACGGCTGTTGTGGAAAGTCCCATGCCGAGACCGTTGATGGCAGATGTTGTCGTCGCTAAGGTCGGACACATACCTAACATCAGGATGAAGGTTGGGTTTTCCTTGATAATACCGTTATATAAACGTTCTACGCATTTATTCATGAATGCCCACCTCCTAGTTTAAGCAGTTATGCAGATAGTATAAAGCTGCATTGACTGCGTTTGTTGTAGCGCTTGATGTGATGGTGGCACCGCTGATGGAGTTGATCTCAGTGTCGGACGCAGAACCGGACTTTGTTACAGAGAGGCTCTCGCAGTTCTTTCCAACATACTGATTTCTGTAGTCATCATCTTTAGCCTTTAAACCAAGACCAGGAGTATCGCTTGTCTCACGGATACCAACACCAGTGATGGTACCGTCAGCGTCAAAGCCGATGGAGAGCTTAACTGCTCCGCCGTAGGAGTCGTTGGACAGGGAGTTGATTACATGTCCCACGACTGCTCCGCTTGCGTCCTTTGCCTCGAGAACGGACTCGATCTCAACGCTGCCGAAGCCGAGGTTCGCGATCTCATCTGCTGTCTCAGCGATCTTTTCTGTGGAACCTTCCACGTCAGAAAAGTTGTCTGCTTCCGGGAAAACCTGTTTGTATGTTGCGTTGTTGGATGCGATGGTAGCCGCCTCGATCGGAGCTTTTGTCACATCATAGACAACACCGAGACATAAACCGGAAACCAGGGTGATCGCAAAAAGGATCAGCGCATCCTTCATAAATCCAGACTTACTTGCTGCCATTTTTCTTACCCCCTTTTCCGAATGCTGTCGGGAGAGTTACCTTCTCAATTAACGGAACAAGCATGTTGCAGAAGATAATTGCGTAGGAAACGCCCTCTGCGCCGCTTCCGAAGATACGGAACAGTCCTGTTAAAATACCAAGGCAGATACCGAATACGATCTGTCCTTTTGCAGTGATCGGGCTTGTTACATAGTCGGTAGCCATGAAGAACGCACCGAAGATAAGTCCGCCGCCGCAGATCTCAGCAAGCACGTAGTTGATGTCGTGCTGACCAAAGATGAAGGCGAATACTGCGAAAGAAATGATGTAAGCTGCCGGGATGCGGATCGTAATTACTTTCTTAACGAGCAGGTAAGCCGCACCGATTAAAAGAGCAATGACGGAAACCTCACCGATGGTTCCCGGGATCTTACCGATGAACATTGCTGCAAGATCATAGGTTTCGCCGGCTTTGATCGCTGCAAGAGGAGTTGCGCCTGCAACTGCATCTGTAACAGGATCTGTGAACTGTGTCATAGCCTGGGCGAAGGAAATCAACATAAAGCATCTTGCTGCCAGAGCCGGGTTCATCCAGTTCTGACCAAGTCCGCCGTAAAGCTGTTTTACGACGATGATCGCGAAAATACCGCCAAGGATCGGCATCCATAACGGAATCGCCGGCGGCATATTTAATCCTAAAATCATACCAGTGACAAGGGCACTGCCGTCACTGATCGTAATCGGCTTATGCATCAGTGTCTCAAAAACATACTCACTGAGTACACAGGAAAGAACCGTTGCAACAACAACGATAAGGGAATAGATACCGAACTGCATCACACCCCAGATCGTAGCAGGAAGCATAGCGATCGCCACATCGTACATTAAGTTCTTTGTGGAAACGCCGCAGCGTACGTGAGGGGATGATGATACGTTTAATAATTTACTCATTTGTCACACCTCCTACGCTTTCTTTCTTCTGGCTGCCATGACAGCTTTACGCATCTCTTTGAATGCCTGTGTCAGCGGTCTGTGTGCAGGGCAGATGAAAGTACAGGAGCCGCATTCGCAGCACTCCATACCATTTAACTTCTCAAATAAGGCAAGATCGTTTCTCTCAGCAGCGCCCATCATGATCTGCGGAACGATATGTTCCGGACATACGTCGATGCAGCGTCCGCAGCGGATACACGGAGACTCCGGATTTGCGGCAACCTGGTCTTTTGTGAAGCAGGTAAGCGCGGAGGAGTTCTTCATTACCGGGATATCCAGGGAGAACAATGCCTGTCCCATCATAGGACCACCAGAGATCATCTTCTCCGGCTCTTCCTTAAAGCCGCCTGCAGCCTCAAGGATCTCGCGGTAGCACATACCAAGCGGAACCTGGAAGTTCTGCGGGTTAGCGACAGCGTCACCGGTTACTGTGATGATCTTACGGATTAACGGTGTGCTCTCGCATACAGCGTTGTAAATAGAGATAACGGTATCTACGTTATCTACGATACATCCGGCATCTGCCGGAAGCATTGCGGAGCTGATCTCACGTCCGCCTGTTACAGCGTAAATTAAGAAACGCTCGCCGCCCTGCGGATACTTTGTCTTTAATGGACATACCGAGATCTTCGGCTCGTCCTTAACGAGACCTTCCAGAAGCTTGATCGCCTCCGGCTTGTTCTCCTCGATTCCGATCACGCCTTTCGCGTTCGGGAACATACTTAACATGACTTTGATGCCGCCGATCAATCTCTCCGGCTGCTCCATCATCAGACGATAGTCACTTGTAAGATACGGCTCACACTCGGCCGCATTTACGATAATGTGATCGATCGCGTTGTCATCCTTCGGCGCAAGTTTTACGTTGGTCGGGAAACCTGCGCCACCGAGACCTACGATACCGGCTTCTTTGACGATATTCCGGATCTCTTCCTTGGAAAGTTTTGTGTAATCGCGTTTTTCGCCAAAACCTTCGATTGTTGTGTACTCATTATCGTTCTCGACGATAATGGACTGTACGATTGCTCCGTTCGCAACCAGACGCGGTTCGATTCCCTTTACTGTACCGGATACGGAACAGATAACATTTGCGGAAATGAAGCCGCCTGCTTCAGCGATCTTCTGGCCAACCAGGACCTTGTCGCCTTTGGCAACAAGCGGTTTTGCCGGAGCACCGATATGCTGGGAGAGAGGATAAACCAGCTCACCCTTCGGCTGGATCACCTGAATCGGCTTATCGGCGGACAGTTCTTTTCCCTCATAAGGATGGACGCCGCCTATAAATGTGCTCAGACCCATTTAACAAACCTTCTTTCTAAAAAATTTCATAGTACCCATCACTCCGTAGTATAGCATATTTGGGATTTTTGTACAATTGGAAATCAGTTAACTTTTTAACGGAAACCCCCGTTTTCGGCGGTTGTATCAAAAAAAGAACAAAACCGAGACGTCTGACCACTTAAGAAAATGAAGTTTTAGACAAAAAAAGCGGACAGAATCGCGAAATCTGTCCACCTTTTGCCTTTTTCTGTTAGTTTTGCCTAATTTAATTCCGCCATTCCCGTATATAATCGGTAATAACGTCCTTTTTCTTTTATGAGATCCTCATGATCGCCCCGCTCGATGATCTCGCCGTTCTCTAAGACCATGATGGCGTTGGCGTTGCGCACCGTGGAGAGACGGTGGGCGATGACGAAGGTGGTACGTTCCGCCATCAGGCGGTCCATGCCCTGCTCGATGTGCTTCTCTGTTCTCGTATCGACGGAACTCGTCGCCTCGTCGAGAATCAGGATCGGTGCCTTGGACACCGCTGCCCTCGCGATATTTAAGAGCTGCCTCTGTCCCTGGCTTAAGTTCGCGCCGTCGCTCTCGAGGACGGTGTCATAGCCTTTCGGGAGACGCGTGATGAAGGAATTGGCGGATGCCATCTTCGCCGCCTGGATGACCTCCTCGTCGGTGGCATCCAGTCTTCCGTAGCGGATGTTCTCCATAACCGTACCCGTAAACAGGTGGGTATCCTGGAGCACCATGGCGATGTGGCGGCGGAGTTCGTCCCGCTTGATATGGCGGATATCGACGCCGTCGATGGTGATGGTTCCGCTCTGGATATCGTAGAACCGATTGATGAGGTTCGTGATGGTCGTCTTTCCTGCTCCGGTGGAACCGACGAAGGCGATCTTCTGTCCCGGCTTCGCGTAGAGGCTGATGTCCTTTAAGATGACCTTATCTGGGTTGTAGCCGAAGGTCACATGATTCAACGCAACCTCCCCGTGCATGCCGTCCATGGACACCGCATCCTTATCGTCCTCCGTCTCCGGCTCCTCATCCATCACGGAGAACACGCGCTCCGCTCCCGCCAGGGCTGAGAATACGTTGGAAACCTGCATGGAGATCTCGTTGATCGGTCTCGAGAACTGTCTTGAGAAGTTTAAGAACACCGTGAGACCGCCCACATCGAAGTTCTTCGCGACGCAGAGGATTCCGCCGATGCATGCCGTCAGGGAATAGTTTACCTGGCTTAAGTTGTTCATCACCGGTCCCATCATTCCGCCAAGGAACTGGGCGCGGATCTGCTTTTCCCTGAGATCCTTATTTAAGATATCAAACTCTTCCTCCGCGATCTCCTCGTGGCAGAAGACCTTTACCACCTTCTGTCCGGTGATCGTCTCCTCAATGTAGCCGTTTAAGGCACCGAGGGCTGACTGCTGGGCGCCGAAGTATTTCTGGCTGCGTTTCGCCACCTCTCCGCCCGCCCGGAGCATTAACGGGATCATGATCAGGGTGACCACAGTGAGGTAGATATTTGTGTAGATCATAAGGAACAGGGTTCCGATGATGCTCAAGGTTCCGGAAAAGAGCTGCACGAGCGTACTGCTCAGCATATTTCCGATGGTGTCCACGTCGTTTGTAAAGCGGCTCATCAAATCGCCATTGGAGTTCGTATCGTAGAATCTTACCGGCAGCTTCTGCATCTTTGTGAAGAGGTCGGTACGGATCCGCACAAGGGCGTTCTGGGCGACTTCCAGCATCAGTCTCGACTGGAGATAGTTTGCGATAACTCCCAAAAGATAGACACACGCCATCACGGCGAGTCCTTTAAAGAGGCCTGCCACGTCTCCGGGGCTTCCGTCCGGCGGCGCGATAAACTCGTTGATGATCGGGCGCAGCATGTAGGAACCGGTCAAAGTCGCCACCGTATTGACAATGACGCAGAAGAAGGCAATTCCCATCCGGAGCCGGTCTTCTTTCAGGTAGGACATCAGACGTTTTAAGGCCGCCCCTGTGCTCTTCGGGCGTCCGCCGCCTCTTGGTCCGCCTGGTCCCGGACCTCTTCCGGGGCCTCTCCGTCTCGGCGCAGCGGCAACGCGTCCGGCGTAACGTTTCTTTAAGCTTGCTTCGCGGTCTGCTCTCGTGACGATCATACTGCCGCCTCCTCTCCTGCCCCGATGGACTTATTTCCCATCTGGGTCGTATAGATCTCCCGGTATGCCTCACATGTCTCCACAAGTTCGTCGTGGGTTCCGTGACCGATGATCTTTCCGTCATCCATCATCAGGATCTGGTCCGCCTCCTGGACGGAGGAGATTCGCTGGGCGATGATGATCTTTGTGGTATCTTTTAAATCGTTGTAGAAGCTTTCCCGGATCTTCGCCTCCGTCGCCGTGTCAACAGCGCTGGTGGAGTCGTCTAAGATCAGGATCTTCGGACGTTTCAGAAGCGCTCTCGCGATACAGAGACGCTGTTTCTGACCGCCGGAGACGTTGACTCCGCCCTGTCCCATCTCTGTGTCATATCCGTTTTTGAATGTCTTAACGAATGGATCCGCCTGGGCGCTCTCTGAGAAGCGGATCACGTCCTCCATGGGCGCGTCCTCGTTTCCCCAGCGGAGATTTTCCTCGATGGTGCCGGAGAAGAGGACGTTTTTCTGGAGGACCATGCCGACGCCCTCTCTCAGGTGCTTTAAAGAGTAATCTTTGACATTGACGCCGTCCACAAGGACTTCGCCGCCGGTCACATCGTAGAGTCTCGGGATCAGCTGCACGAGGGAGGTCTTTCCGCTTCCTGTGGAACCGATGATTCCGATGGTCTGGCCCGGTTTAGCCGTAAAGGAGATTCCCTCCAGAACCAGGTCTTTTCTTCCATTCTCTCCGCTGTAGCCGAAGCTTACATTCTTAAATTCCACGCGGCCCTCTGTGACTTTTTTCTCTTTCTCTTTCGCGTTGTCATCGTTTAAGTCGATCTCCGTGTCGAAGATCTCATTGATGCGCTTCATGGACGCGCTGGCACGGGAGCTCTGTAAGAACACCATGGAGAGCATCATGAGGGACATTAAGATCTGCACAATGTAGGTCGTAAACGCGGTGAGGTCTCCCACCGGCATCTTTCCGGCGATGATGATATTTCCGCCGTACCAGACGACAGCCAGCGTTGTCACGTTCATGGCGAGCATCATCACCGGCATCGTGGTAATCACAATCCGAAGGGCGCGGAGACTGCTCTCCTTTAAGTCATCGTTCAGTCCGCTGAACTTTTCGATCTCATGGTCCTCACGAACGAAGGATTTGACTACCCGGACGTTCGTTAAGGATTCCTGGATTCCGGAGTTTAAGCGGTCAAGTTTTTTCTGCATCTCCCCGAAACGCGGGAACGCCGTCTTTAAAATCAGGATGATCGCCGCGAGAAGAAGCGGGATCACGATGAGGATGATGACCGCGAGCTGGCGGTTCATCATGAAGGCCATGATCAGGGCACCGATAAACATTCCAGGCGCCCTGAGTGCCAGCCGGAGTCCCATCATCAGGACGTTCTGAACCTGCTGCACGTCGTTCGTGAGTCTCGTTACGAGGGAACCGGTGCTGTAGCCGTCGATGTTCTCGAAGGAGAACTGCTGGACCTTCTTAAACAGGTCGTTTCTCATGTCGCTGGTGAAGGAGATGGACGCCTTGGCGGAAAAATATGCACCGAGAATTCCTCCTGCCGCCATAAAGAGGACGGTCAGCACCATCAACGCGCCCATCTTTCCGATGTAGGCGATATTTCGGTCCGCCACACCGTTGTTGATGATCATGGACATAAATTTCGGGAGCATGACCTCTCCCGCCACCTCGGTGAGCATCATTAACGGTCCGATAATGAAGGCGCTGAGGTATGGTGTGATGTATTTTTTATATCGTTTCAATGTTGCCTGTTCCTTTCTGGTCAGAGTAAGGTCCCCAGACGGCTGTATGCTGAAAAAATAGTATCATTCCTGTCTATTTTTCCGCTGCCGCCGGAGGACCTGTTTTTGTATCTCTCTCCACTTGCCGCGCTGACCGCGGGAAAGTGATAATTACTGCCTCTTTCTATGTTATCCGTCCTCTCGCGGAAGTTTCTTTCGGACGATATAGAAGCAGATCAAATGGGCCGTCGCCGTGACGATCCAGGTAAACGGATAGGATAAGTATAACACTGTCAGGCTATGGTATACCTGGAACACGGTGAAGATCCAGAGGATCCGAAGTCCGCATGCGCCAAGAAGGGAAACGCACATCGGCATGATGGAATATCCCAGACCGCGGATGCTGCCCACCATGGTATCCATGATCCCGCAGAGGAAATATGTAGTTCCAAAGACCGCAAGTCTTCTCATTCCGTACACCATGACCTCCGGGTCTGAGGAATAGATCCGGATCAGGGCATGTCCGCCGAGGTACGCCGGGATTCCCATTCCCAGGCCAACCGCCGTCACGACACCGAGACAGGTGAACATGATCCTGTTGATCCTGGAATACTTTTTGCCTCCGAAGTTCTGGCTCGTGAAGCTCAAATTCGCCTGGTAGACCGCGTTCATGGCATTATAGATGAAGCCTTCAATATTCTGGGATGTGGTATTTCCCGCCATGGCGATAGATCCGAAGGAATTGACAGAGGACTGGATCAGGACGTTGGAGATCGAGAACACCGCGCCCTGCATTCCCGCCGGAAGTCCCACACGGATGATCTGCAAAAGTTTTGATTTATGAAGCTTCAATTCTCTTAAATGCAACTTTAATCCGCCTTCACTCTTTACGAGGCACAGCAGAACGAGACCCGCCGAGATCGCCTGGGAGATCGCCGTCGCTAAAGCAACACCTGCCACATCCATCCGGAACACGATAACAAAAAACAGGTTTAAGATAACATTGATGACTCCTGCCGCCGTCAGGAAGTATAACGGACGTTTCGTATCTCCCACCGCGCGCAAGATGGCACTTCCGAAGTTATAGACCATATTCGCGGGCATCCCAACGAAGATGATCCGCATGTAGATTGTGGACTTGTCGATGACATCGTCCGGAGTCCCCATGAGCTCCAGCATAGGCCGTGCCGCGATCTGTCCGGCGACGATCAGGAACAGGCCACTGACGATGCTTAAGGCCACCGCCGTATGTACCGATTCCTGCACGTCCTTCTCTCTTTTCGCGCCATAATATCTCGCCACAATGACGTTGACGCCGATGGAAAGTCCGATAAAAATATTGATCAAAAGATTGATCAGCGCCGTGGTGGAGCCTACCGCCGCCAAGGACTGACTTCCGACGAAGCGCCCGACAACGATTACATCCGCCGCGTTGAACAAAAGCTGCAGGATTCCCGAGAAAATCAGGGGGATCGTAAAGGCGAGCAGTTTTCCAAGGATCGGTCCGCTGCACATATCCATCTCATAGTTTTTCTTCATAATTTTTCACTCCCGTATTCACCTGCATCGGCCATGGAAACATCCGGGAAGTATTTCCACAGGCGCTTTTTCGCCGCCTGCGTGGAAAACTTTTCGGATGTCCCGCGGCCTGTAATTCCGGCAGCCTATAGAGTCTGCCACCGAAAGTTTCCGGATACATTGTAACTAAAAGCAGACTGACAACCGTTCCTGTCCGCCTGCTTTCTTATCTGCGGTCAGATCTGCTTCTGCCCGCTTTTCAACTACACAGATTATAGCTGATTTTTTCCAATAATGCAATCTTATCCCGCACTAGTCCTCCAATACATACACCCGGAACAGACCGGACCACGGATTTCCGATGATATAGCAGGTGTACGCTCTTCCCGCCCGGACATTGACGTTGAAGGTGAGAAGCGGGTTCGTCACGGTGCAGGTCGGGCAGGAGACGCCGACGATGGAGGAAAGGACAAGGACCGGAAGCTCGCCAAGCGCCGAGACGGAATACTGGGATCCCGTCACAAAGAAGGTGTAGTTCCCGGCGGACGTCTGCTTGTAGCTTGTGACTTCCTTATATCCGATCCCGGCGAATGCCGTCTGGTTGCTGAAGGTCCGCACATCGTAGCTGGATCCCGCGTAGGACATGTTCGCCACGCGGAGACACCCGTACCCCGCAGGGACGTTCGTGCAGCCCATATCGGAGACACGGGTCAGGGACACACCAGATACCGTGTCTAAGATCACCATAGTGATCCGCTCGCCGGACACGAAGGCGATGGTCTGCTGATAATAGATCTGACCGTTGGTCCTGCGCACGGTGACGGTGTGGAATCCGTCCGTCACGCGGATGTAGGAGGAGACGGTGGCAAAGTCGGATCCAGAGAAGACGTTCTGACCGTCGATATAGATGTCCAGTGTCAGGCCGGACGTGCTGGCGTTTAAGAAGCGCACCTGGCTGTAATAGTTATTTCCGGAGGTTGTCGGGTATGTGACCGGGAAGGAAATTACCGGGAAACCAGGACGGCCGATGGTATTCCCTGGGTAAGCTGGAATTCCGCCTGATGGCGCGATGGGTGTCGTTGGGATTCCCGCGATATCATCATTTCCTGGGTATGCCGGGATTCCGCCGGTTGGTGCGATGGGTGTCGTCGGGATCCCCGCGCTGTCCTCATCTCCCGGATAAGCCGGGATCCCGCCGGTCGGCGCGATGGGTGTCTCCGGGATATTCGCATTATCCTGCCACGCCATGGACTCTGCCTGATTCTCTCCCGACGGCTCGGACATTGTTGTTGTATTATCTGGCATAAAAATACCTCAGTATCGTTTTCAATACAAATTATGAGAAGCTAGGGGAAAATGTTCCTGGAAGAAGGACGCAGAATGGATCAAGACATGCGCTGCCTGTATTTTTGTGCAAATATGCATTACAGACCATGTTCGCGCAGACGAAATTTCCTTAAGTATGAAAAAAGCTTCCCGGAATATCCGGAAAGCCTCATGGTTTAAGCTGCCTAGCAGATTTGAACTGCCGACCTCCGCCTTACCAAGGCGACGCTCTACCAGCTGAGCCAAGGCAGCGAACACATTTGCTGTGTTTTTCGAACCTCCAATATAGTATCATGGATCTATCGATTTGTCAACAATAAAAATTAAAGTTTTGAGTTAATTTTTTACACAAAAGACGCAATTCATTTTCTGCTTGTTCTTCAGAATTTTCTGTGATCATATAATTTGAAAGTTCTTTTAGAACCTGTCACCGGGATTTTTCAAATTTGCACTAAAAAAGACCTGCAGTTTTTCTCCCGCAGATCTTTTTTCATTATCTCTATATTTTTCTTGCTTAGAAAAATTATCTTACGCCTTCGCCAGTCTCTGTCTCACGATCTCATACGCGAGAACACCTGTCGCAACGGACGCGTTCAGGGAATCGATATCGCCTTTCATCGGGATCGACGCGATCATATCGCATTTCTCCTTCACGAGACGGCTCACGCCCTCTCCCTCATTTCCGATCACGAGACCGATCGGTCCGGTGAGGTTTAAGCGGTACATGCTCTCTCCGCCCATATCGGCGCAGACGAACCAGATTCCGCGTTTCTTTAAGTCCTCGATGGTAGCGGCCATATTTGTGACCTTCGCGACCGGCGTATAGTTTAAAGCGCCTGCGGAAGTTCTGGCAACCGTAGCGGTTAGACCTACGGCACGGCGTTTCGGAATAATCACTCCGTGAGCGCCCGCAAGGTTCGCGGTACGGATGATCGCGCCCAGGTTGTGCGGATCCTCGATTCCGTCAAGCAGGAATAAAAACGGCGGCTCACCCTTTTCTTCCGCGATCTTTAAAATATCTTCCACCTCCGCGTACTCATACGCAGCGGCGTAGGCCATCACACCCTGGTGGTGTCCCGTCTCGGACATGGAATCAAGACGTTCCTTCGGGACAAAATTTACGATCGTATCGTGCTTTTTCGCCTCTCTCACGATCGTGCGCACCGGTCCGTCCTGGCATCCGTCAAGGACAAACAGGCGGTCGATGGTCTTTCCGGAACGGAATGCCTCTAAAACAGCGTTCCGTCCCTCAATTGTCAGTTCTTCATATCTCATCGGAGTTCTCCTCTTTCTGTTTTTCCGTATCGCCGGACACAGCTTTTCCGGTCTTCGTCATCGCCAGCGCCACAAGATCCACCATGCGCTCCGTTCTTCCGGACAGGTAAAGATAACCCATCAGGGCCTCAAAGCCTGTCGCCATCCGGTAATCCTTCATCGTGGCATTCTTCGCCATAGAGAAGGATTTCGCGTTTCTTCCACGCTTGTAGACCGCATGTTCTTCCTCTGTCAGGTCATCCTCGATGGCCATCAGGAATTCCGCCTGGGCGGCAGCTTTCACAAGAGCGGAAGACTTCTTGTGAAGCTTATTCACCTGCATATTTCCCTCGCTGACCACAATGGTTCGGATCAGGATCTCGTAGGCCGCGTCACCGAGGTACGCCAGCACAAGCGGGGAATACTGACTGGCGTCCGTATCCTTTAAGTGGAATTTTTCCTTTAAAAGGACTAAGCTCTCTTCCATTTTACGCCCTCTCTTGTGTCCTCGAGGACGATTCCCATGTCGAGAAGTTTTCCTCTGATCTCATCGGCAAGAGCAAAGTTCTTTGCCTTTCTCGCAGCCTGTCTCCGGGCAATCAGGTCCTCTACCTCAGAGTCAAGGACTTCCGCCTTCTTCTCTGTGATGATTCCCATAACGTCGCAGAGTCTCTGGATCTCGTTCTTCATCCAGGAAACGTATACCTTTGTGCTTGTCTCCATAACTGTGGAGTTGGAAAGCTTGATCAGTTCGAAGATCGCGGAGATCGCGTCCGCGGTGTTGAAGTCATCATCCATCGCTGCCTCATACTTTGCGACAAGCTCCATTGCCTTCTTCTGGTTCTCCAGCTCTTCCGCTGTCATCTCATCTCCGGATACCTTTGTCTCCATCTCGCGGAGCTTTTCCATTCCGGTGAGGATTCTCTCTAAGCCATTCTTGGAAGCTTCCATTAAGTCCGCACTGAAGTTCAACGGGCTTCTGTAGTGTGCGCTTAACATAAAGAAGCGGAGTACCTGAAGGTCATATTTCTCGCTGATCTCACGGACCGTAAAGAAGTTTCCGAGAGATTTGGACATCTTCTTATTGTCGATATTTAAGAACGCGTTGTGCATCCAGTATTTCGCGAAGGGCTTTCCGTTTGCGGCCTCACTCTGAGCGATTTCGTTCTCATGGTGCGGGAAGATCAGGTCCTCGCCGCCCGCATGGATATCGATCTCATCGCCGAGATATCTCTTTGCCATAACGGAGCACTCGATGTGCCAGCCCGGACGGCCCTCGCACCACGGGGACTCCCAGTACGGCTCGCCCTCTTTTTTCGGTTTCCAGAGAACGAAGTCGTTCGGATCCTGCTTGCCCTCCTCGCCGGTTACCTTGATCTCGCGGAAGCCGGACTGAAGGTCGTCGAGGTTTTTATGGGAAAGTTTTCCGTAATCTTTAAATTTGCGGACGCTGTAGTAAACAGTTCCGTCAGCAGCAACGTAAGCGTAGCCTTTTTCGATCAGGGTGCTGATCATGTTCAACATGCCGCAGATCTCTTCTGTCGCCAGCGGGTTCTTTGTTGCCGGCTCGATGTTCATGCCTTCCATATCCTTCTTGCACTCTGCGATATAGCGCTTGGAGATCGTCTCGGCGTCAACGCCCTCCTCGATGGCTTTCTTGATGATCTTGTCATCGACATCTGTGAAGTTAGATACGTAGTTTACATCATATCCTTTATACTCAAAGTACCGTCTCACCGTATCAAATACGATCATCGGTCTCGCGTTTCCGATATGGATAAAGTTGTATACGGTCGGTC
>CAVIYT010000088.1:0-4474 GCA_963646925.1 Paludibacteraceae bacterium | reverse complement strand
ACGCGAACGTCATCATCTTCACCCGTATCAAGGAGGAGATCGGTCTCGGAAAGACCGTTCATTCCGCAATCAAGGCAGGATTTGAGAAGGCGTTGTCCGCGATCGTTGACGGAAACGTGACGACTCTGATTGCAGCGGCTGTCCTCTACTGGAGAGGTTCCGGTACTGTCAAGGGTTTCGCTACAACACTTGCCCTTGGTATCGTTCTTTCCATGTTCACAGCACTGTTTGTTACAAAATTCACACTGAACACCCTTTATTCCCTGGGATTTCAGGATAAAAAGTTCTATGGTGTGAGAAAAGACAAAAAGGCAGTCAATTTCCTTGGCAAGAGAACAATCTGCTTTGCAATCTCCGCCGTGATGATCCTCGCAGGCGTTGCGGGAATGGTAATGAACAAATCCTCTATCGGAAATGCGTTCAACTACTCCCTTGACTTCCAGGGCGGTACGTCCACGAGCGTGACCTTCAACGAGGATATGACACTTGAACAGATCTCAAGCGAGGTCGTTCCGGTCGTCGAGTCTATCACAAAGAGTGCGGATACACAGACACAGAAGGTTGCGGGAACAAATGAGGTTATCATCAAGACAAGAACCTTGAGCATGGAAGAGCGTCAGGCGTTAGATGAGGCACTTGTCGAGAACTTTGATGTTGACGAGTCCAAGATCACAGCGGAGAGCATCTCCGGTGCGGTAAGTACTGAGATGAAGCGCGACGCGGTTATGGCGACAGCAATCGCTACCGTATTTATGCTTCTCTATATCTGGGTACGATTCAAGGATATCCGCTTCGCTGCAAGTGCTGTTTTAGCCCTTGTCCATGACGTATTAGTCGTAGTTGCATGCTACGCCCTCGCAAAGTGGTCCGTTGGTTCCACAGCGATCGCCTGCCTGCTTACCATCGTCGGATACTCCATCAACGCGACGATCGTTATCTTCGACCGTATCCGTGAGAACATCAAGCTCATGGGACCGAAGGCATCCACCGTTGATATCGTAAATACAAGTATCACCCAGACCTTCACACGAAGCATCAACACTTCCCTGACAACATTTGTCATGGTATTTGTTCTGTTCATCATGGGTGTATCTTCCATCCGTGAGTTCGCGCTCCCGTTAATGGCAGGTATCATCTGCGGTACTTACTCTTCCGTATGCCTGACCGGTGCGATGTGGTATGTAATGACATCAAACAAGCAGAAAAAGGACGCGGCTGAAAAACAGGCAAAGAAAGATACCGGGAAGGCAGCAAAAGAAGCAAAGAAATCCGGAAAGTAATTGCTAGGGCACATGACTCCGGGAACAATAATAAGGCAAGTGAACTATGAAATATAAAATTCTGGCAAAAGACGGACGTACCAAACGGGCTGACGTAGAGACAGTCCACGGCACGATCCACACGCCGGTATTCATGAATGTAGGAACCGTCGCCGCGATCAAGGGCGCTGTGTCCACCGATGACCTCCGTGGGATCGGGACACAGGTGGAGCTTTCCAACACCTACCATCTTCATGTCCGGACCGGCGACAAGCTGATCAAAGAACTCGGCGGACTTCACAAGTTCATGAACTGGGATCGCCCGATTCTCACCGATTCCGGAGGATTCCAGGTATTTTCCCTCGCCGGACTCAGAAAAATCAAGGAAGAGGGCGTGTATTTCAACTCCCACATCGACGGTCACAAGATCTTCATGGGACCGGAGGAGAGCATGCAGATCCAGTCAAACCTTGGATCCACGATTGCGATGGCATTCGATGAGTGCGCGCCGCATCCGTGTACCAGGGAGTATATGGAGAATTCCGTTGCGAGAACCACAAGATGGCTGGCGAGATGCCAGGCGGAGATGGCGAGATTAAATTCCCTGCCGGATACCGTCAATAAAGAACAGCTTCTGTTCGGCATCAACCAGGGCGGAACCTTCGAGGACATCCGTATCGCACATGCAGATACGATCTCCAAGATGAACTGCGACGGCTACGCGGTCGGTGGACTCGCTGTCGGCGAGAGCCACGAGGAGATGTACCACATTCTCGATGTGGTGGTTCCGCATCTTCCGGAAGACAAGCCAACTTACCTGATGGGCGTCGGAACACCGGCGAACATCCTTGAGGCGGTAGACCGCGGTGTCGATTTCTTCGACTGCGTTTACCCGACAAGAAATGGCCGTCATGGTCATGTATATACAAACCACGGAAAGATCAACCTGTTTAATGAGCAGTTCTCAAAGGACATGCGCCCGATCGAAGAGGGATGCCAGTGTCCGGCCTGCCGCTCATACAGCAGGGCCTATATCCGCCATCTGCTGAAGGCAAAAGAGATGCTGGGAATGCGCTTATGCGTGCTCCACAATCTCTACTTCTACAATACGATGATGACGGAGATCAGGGAAGCTATCGAGAACCACTGCTACGCCGAGTACAAAGAGAAAAAGTTGGAGGGCGTGACAGGGAACTATAAAGACAAGGTATAAAGAAAAGGAGGTGCAACGGATATGACAAGCAGCCCGGCATTTTGGATTGGATATATTGTTTTAATCTTCGCTTTCATGTACTTCATTGCGATCAGACCGCAGCAGAAGGAAAAGAAGAAAATGCAGGAACTGATGGCAAGCATTGCAGTTGGTGACAGCGTGCTTACATCCAGTGGATTCTACGGAGTAATCATTGATATGACAGACGATACCGTTATCGTTGAGTTCGGAAACAATAAGAACTGCCGTATCCCGATGCAGAAACAGGCGATCGTCCAGGTTGAGAAACCGGAGGCGTAAGATTTGGAAAACGAAAAAGAGGTTCAGTCTCCTATTGCGGGAGCTGGTCCTCTTTTTTTTCGTCCTCAAAATATTTTTTCAGTGTCTCGAATTCCTGAGCGTAATCCGGGGAAACGGCAGACGGATTTGAGCGGATCCGGTCCCTGCGGAACGGTCGGTGCTCTTTTAAGATCGCCATGAAGCGGGTTTCCCGGTCCTTCAGCATCTCGGTGAGCTGGTCGAGCGTTTTTTCCCGGAGACCCTCGAGATGGATTCCGGTGAGGTCTTTAAGGCCGTCCAGCTTTCCTCCGGTCTTCGCTTTCAGTTCCTCAAGACTGACATTGGAGAGATCGCGAATCGAACCTGCAGCTGTCCCGGCTTTTTCCCTTAATTCCTCAATTGTCATCCCTGTGAGGGCAGCGGCCTGGACTCTTTTTGTCTCAAACTGTTCCATAAGACCGGCTTTTGCGGCCTGTAAATGATCTCCGGCATTCATTTTCAACAGGGCAGTCTGTACCTGGAGGTTATTGAGCTCGGCGCGGAGCTTTTTCATAGCCTCGAGGGACTTTCCGAAGGAAATAGCCTCCTTCGTGCAGACCATGGAGTCGTAGATGAAAATAATTGTCACAAAGTATACAAAAAACAGATTCCATGAAAGCGGCATCGCGAGAACGGCATGTTCAATGGGTCTGTGGATCAGGTGTGTCATAAAGATCGTGAGGAAGCCCCAGGCAACGGAAGAACCCAGACTGATATATCCGTGGATATTGAAGCGCTTATCGCTGTAGTCCCAGTAGCGAACCTTAAAAAGCCGCTCCATCACATATCCGGTCACATACTCCAGGGCGGTAGCACCGATAAAACCGGAGATATATGTGAGAACAAGACTGTCGAGAAAGGGAATAGAGACCCATAACATCATCACCGCGCCGCTTCCATATAAGGGCAGCAACGGCAGCCGCAGGAATCCGCGGTTCACGAAATGCCGTTCCTTTATGGAAACGTAGGTGGACTCGAAGATCCAGCCGAAGAAGCAATAAAGATAAAAAAATGTAAACCATTGATACCAGGTATAAGTGTACATATCTCTCCTCTCAAATGCAAATGTCATATGGCGGTGACATATCATCAGTACAGTTCCTTTATCGTGTACTGTGGCGGTAATTATCCATATCATACGACAGGAGCAGGAAAATGGCAAGGCTTACGTGTATAAAAAAGGAACCGCAGCCGTTCCTGCGGTTCCTAAGGGAGTATGGATTGTGTTGGTTTTGTCAGGGGGACCTGCCGGAGCTACCTCCGGCAGGTATGAGTATGAAAAAGCTTTGTGTGTTCAAGTTTAACACTTGAAACAAAGGCAGGTTATCCTTTCGGATAACGTAATTGTATTATACGAACAAAATACGTCCAAAGTGTGAGTAAAAAATTAAAAAAATATAAATTTTGGGCTTTTATGACTTTCGATGTAAAAAAAATATAAAAGAATATAAAAGAATAAAGAAAGTGAAAAGTTTGTCCCACTTTTGTCCCACATGTTATGCTATAATGCAGAAAGATAAGTGGAAAACAAAAAATCCCAGAGACTCACAAGCCGTGAAAATTCCGGAGTAAGGAGAGATTATATGCCGAAAAATAAGAAAAAAAAATTAACCGCAAGTCAGCTGGCTAAAAGAACAAATGAGTATCAGACAATGTATTACTGGCAGAATACGGTAGAAAACGG
>CAVIYT010000087.1:0-2323 GCA_963646925.1 Paludibacteraceae bacterium | reverse complement strand
CTTCTGAGCCATGGAAGTATGGGAGCGGGGGATGTAAAGCTTTCCCTGATCATGGGAATTTACCTGACCGGAAACGACATTCCAGGGGCGATCCTCTACGGATGCCTGATTGCGGCGGGGTACTCAATCGTTCAGTTATTAAGAAAAAAAATATCGAGAAAAGATCGGATCCCATTCGTCCCATTCTTATACATGGGCGTGGTTGTCCGATATATTCTGTAAATCTATACGGGGCAGGTGGAAGAGATGGCAAAAAAGAATAATCTTGTAGGTAGCGCAAAGGCAAAGATCAGTTTGATGCTGGCTGCCGGTATGATTGCCGGCTGGGGAATCTGTGGATACGCGGTGGTTCTCCAGAACGGAGTCAGAAAACAGAACGCAATGGTGGCGAATGCTGAAAAATTCATACCGGATAAGCTGTATATCAGGGCAGCCAATGGGTACAAAGATGCTTTAAAGACATATTCGACAAAGAATAACCTCACATACGAAAGACGCCTTCTCGATATTTACGATGAGGCGGGCATGGAGGATGAGTACGCGGATCTTGCCGATGACAGGATCGAGGCAAAGACGGCTCTTGTGGACGAATATCAACGCCGCGCGGAAACCCTGATCGAGGAAGAGAGTATCAAAAAGGCGATCAAAATTTTAAAACAGGGAATCGAGATCTTTGATGACAGCCAGCTGGTGGATCTCTATGAGTCCGTAAGATATCAGACCCGCATGAACGGAACGAATTATCAGGAGGGAAAACTTCCGTCGGACAACTGGATCATCCCGATGTGGAACGGGGAAAAATGGGGATACGCCGGAAAAAATGGGCGTACAAGCCTGGAATTCATATATGACGAAGCTACAAGATTTTCCGGAAACTACGCGGTCGTAAAGCTCGACGGAGTTTACACCCTGATCGACCAGAATGGCTACTGGAATGCCGTAGATAAAAATGGCCTGGATGAGGTCACCGAGATCGCCGGAACGAGGATCATCGGAGTCAAGGACGGAAAATATGGGATCTACTCTAACACCTTTACACGACAGAGTGAGGAAGACTATGAAGATGCCCACTTAAATGACAACGGAATGATTCTGGTAAAACAGTCCGGAAAATGGGCAATCCTGGATCAGGATCTAAAGAATGTGACAGATTTTGTATTCACAGATGTTGCGGTGAACAGCAGAAATCAGGTGTTCAGCGGAAAGTATGCGGTTGTGGCAGATGAAAACGGCTACTTTTTGATCGATCAGAAGGGAAAAGCATGCTTTGATAAGAGATTCCCGAAGGCGAAAGGCATGGAAGGCGGATTTTACGCTGTGGCAGATGAAAGCGGACAGTGGGGATTCGCGGATGAAAAAGGAGAGCTTGTGGTTCCATGCCAGTATGTGGACGCTTACTCATTTTCCAACCAGACAGCGGCAGTGCAGTATGCCGGAAAATGGGGATATATCAACCGCTACGGCAATATGGTGATCGACGCCCAGTTTTCAAGCGCGCTGCCTTTCCTGAACGGAAAAGCAATGGTACAGGACGACCAGGAAAATATAAAAGTGCTTGAATTGAAATATTTTGATACATTCTAAAGAACGGGAAAGGGGAATTTGAGATGCTGACAGATGTTTCAGATGCAAATAAGAGTTATACAAAGCTTGAGGTGGCAGAAAAAAGTGACCTGGATCTTATCGCGGTAAAAGTACTCCGAAGAGACTGCCCGGACTTTCTGTTTCCGTTAAAGATGATGGAGATCGACGGGAAGACGGAGATCCGGTACGAACTGACAGAGGGAGTGCGGTTCAGCTATATGCCGGCCCAGATGAAGAAGAGAGAGTTCATCGAACTGCTCACAAACCTGATCCAGCCATTTAAGGCATGCAGCGACTGGTTCCTTGATTACCACAACTTCGTGCTGGATGAGAATTATATTCTTGTCGGAAAGAATGAGCAGTCGGTGAGGTATATCTATGTGCCGACGAAGTCGCAGACAAATTCCGACCAGGAGATCATGAGTTTCTTTGCAGGCCTGATCTTAAAGATGGATATCAAGGATGCCCAGAGCTATACGGTGGATCTGCTCCGCGTCATCAAGAGCCCGAATGCTAATTTGATGACACTCCTGGAACAGCTCCAGAAAGATCAGACGGAAAAAAAGGTAATCCCTGCGGCACCAGTGAAACCGGCTGAGGACCCGATCAAGAAAATCGCTTCTTTCGTCCAGGATATTCCGGAAAAAATGGCGGAGAAGAAAGAAAAAGTGGAACCCATAAAGGTGGAGAAACCGGCACCTGCCCGTGAACAGGGCGTGAGACCGGGACTCAGTTCCAG
>CAVIYT010000086.1:0-11599 GCA_963646925.1 Paludibacteraceae bacterium | reverse complement strand
AACTGTTCAGTAGGTCTGCGCACTTGCTGCACTGACCGTAAGAAAGTATAGGCTGAAAGGCAAAAATCTCATCGTCGCAGCCGATTTGGAATGGATTTTTGCTCGTAACTATGAAGGCACTGAATAGTTACAAAATTAGTACCTATTCAACATCTTCACAGTTACATAAATATAGTTTTATGTAATCTTGTTTCATCATCACTTCTATCGTATAATTATTATGTTGTCCAACCGATACCCGGCAACGGGAGGAGGTGAACCATATGAACATTATAATTTCTTTCCTTGTCTCCTGTGCGGCTGGTGTAGCCTGCCACTACATCATCAAATGGTTAGATGGAGACAAGTAGGGCAACACTAGCCTGGTGGTTCCTTATCCACCCTAAAAAAATAAGAAGAACCCCTCAGTATTCGCGGTACTGAGGGGTTCATTCTTTTTTGCCATATGAACATTATAATTCTTTGCCTAATGGCATTATATCATATGTATTTTTTATTTGCAATATCCCAGCATATGCTTAAACCAGCATTTTTTATATAATTCACTGTTTTCTCTAGCTTCTAGAAAATCCCAGCGTCTTCTCCAACTCTTTCTTAAACGTCAGAACATCCACCGCAAGCTCCGCGATCCGGGCGTCGGTCATTCGGCTTACAGGGGCGGAGATGCTGAGGGCGTAGACCGGCTCTTTGTGGTAGTCCGGAATGCTGACCGCAATGCAGCGAACGCCTTCCTCGTTCTCCTCGTCGTCCATCGCATACCCGACTTCCCGCACCGTGCGGATCCGATCCATGAGATCCGGTAGCTTCGTCAGCGTGTACGGGGTCAGGGACACGATCTCGGAGCTGTTCCAGATATCCTCGATCTCGGAATCCGGCAGTTCCGCGAGAAGCGCCTTGCCGACACCGGAACAGTATAACGGGATCCTGTTTCCAACTCTTGAGACCATGCGGATCGAGCTCACTGTGGACTCCACCTTGTCGATGTAGACCGCTTCCGTACCCTCTCTGCGGACCAGATGCACCGTCTCCCCGGTCTGCTCTGAGAGCTTTTTGAGGGACGGGTGAATCAGGGACGCCATATTCGTCTGTTCCAGGATCTTGCTTCCGATCTCCAGAAATTTTAAGGACAGCGCATATTTTAAGGATTCCTCGTCCTGGCGGATATAGCCCATGTACTGGAGGGATGTCACGAGGCGGTGCGTCGTGCTCTTATGAAATCCGAGCTCAGCGCTCAGATCCATGATCCCCATGGGTCCGTTTTCCGCCAGACACTCGATCACCTGGAACAGGCGCTCTGCAACCTGGATCGGATTTTTTCCTGTTTCTTCCATTCTGCTTGTTCTCCTAATACTATATAAACCGTGTCTTTTTCGTCATTTCCACGAATTCTCGATTCGTTCTCGTGCGCGCGAACATGTCCAGGATCTTCTCCACGGACTCTTCCGCCTTCATGGAGTTTGTCGCCTTGCGGACAATGTCCACAGCTTCCGCTTCCTCGCTTGTGAGCAGGAGGTCGTCGCGGCGCGTGCCGGACTTTAAGATATCGATAGCCGGGAAGATACGCTTCTCGGAAAGCTTTCTGTCAAGCACAAGCTCCATGTTGCCGGTTCCCTTGAATTCCTCGTAGATCACGTCATCCATACGGCTTCCGGTGTCCACGAGGGCTGTAGCTAAGATCGTCAGGCTTCCGCCCTCTCTCATATTTCTCGCCGCACCGAAGAAACGCTTCGGCATATGAAGAGCCGCCGGATCAAGGCCGCCGGAGAGAGTACGTCCGCTCGGCGGAACCACAAGGTTGTAGGCTCTCGCAAGTCTTGTGATACTGTCCAAGAGGATCATGACATCGCGTCCGTGCTCCACAAGACGTCTCGCGCGCTCGATTACCATCTCGGATACACGTTTGTGGCGCTCCGGGAGCTCATCGAAGGTAGAGTAGATGACTTCCACGTTTGGTCCCACAACGGATTCCTTGATGTCGGTAACTTCCTCCGGGCGCTCGTCGATCAGAAGGATGATCATATGCATGTCCGGATAGTTTGTCGTGACGGCTTTCGCCACCTGTTTTAATAAGGTGGTTTTACCGGCTTTCGGCGGGGACACGATGAGACCACGCTGACCTTTACCGATCGGGGCTAAAAGATCCATGACTCTCATGGCTGTCGTGTTCTTTCCGCCTCTCACCTCCAGATTCAGTCTCTGGTTCGGGAAGATCGGGGTCAGATCCTCGAAGTTCGGACGGCGCTCTGCCACGCTCGTCGGGTAACCGTTGATCGTCGTCACATAGAGTAGGGCCGCAAATTTCTCGGTAGCGGATTTCACTCTGCGGCTTCCGCGGATAATATCGCCGGTCTTCATATTAAAACGGCGAATCTGGGATGGTGCCACATAGACATCGTTATCGCCCGGGAGGAAATTCTCGCAGCGGATGAAACCGAATCCATCCGGCATGACCTCTAAGATTCCGTTCGCCTCGATTCCACTGTCCAGATCCTGAAGATCTGTTTTCGGGTCCGCGTAATTCTGGGCACCCTGATTTCTCGTCTGGTAACCAGTCTGATAACTTCTCGCGCTCTCCTGGACGCCCTGTGCTTCCTGGGAATTATTCTGGGACTGGCGGTCGTAGCTGCCCTGGGAGTCCTGGGCGACGGACTGGGTATTCTGGCGGTCCTGATAGCCATTCTGGCGATCCTGGTTTCCACTCTGACGATCCTGATAATTATTCTGTCGGTCTCTGTAGTTATTCTGTCGGTTCTGATAGCCGCCCTGACGGTCATTTCTTACCTGGCGGTCACCGCGGTCCTGACGGTCGGATCTGTCGTAGCGCTCGGTACGATCCTGACGGTCGGTCCTCTCATAGCGTTCTGTTCTCTCCTGTCGTCCCGCACTCTCCGAACGTTCCTGACTGGTCGCTTGTCTCTCCGCTGCCGCGCTCTCTGCTCTCGCACCTGCAGCGCTGTTTCCTGCTGCTGTCTGCGCTGCCGCGCTTTCTCTATTCTCACTGTTTCCCGCCGCTGTCTTTCCAACGCCGGCGTTCTCCGCCGCCTCACAGAGACGGTCGATCAATTCTGCTTTTCTTAAGCCGCTGATATTTTTGATTCCCTGGCTCTTTGCCAGCTCCTTTAACTGAGTCAGCGGTAATGTCTCTAATTTTTCACGCATAATGGATACTCCTTCATTCTTATTCCGGTTTTTATCATCTTGTTGGGAATCATAAAAAGATTATAACAGCCTCTCCGTTCCCGGACCGGCTGCCTTTGAACCATTAGATTTGAAACTTTTCTCCGATGGAATCACCGCAATCACGCGGGATCGGAGGACTTTTCGCCGCAGTCCGGCTGTCATGATCCGGGCTGTTTGATGAGTATACCCCATTATAACGCACACATTTGAAAATGAAAAGAGGGAATTTCGCAGATTCTGATAATCGGTTACAGTTCAACCATGACATCTTCTTGTTTGCGTATTTCCCTCTTTTTTCTAAACATTCACTTTATTTTCTTCTGCAAATCTCATCGATTCTGACTGCCAGTCGGTTCTCCGGTAATTTTCCGTTCTTCCCGTCTTTCAGATCATACTGATTATTTCATCCCCACAGTTTTCTTTACTTGATTTCCCCTGCTCCCCTCTTTATGAACTCCATGTGCTCCCGGATCTTCTTCTCATACCCGTTCTCCGACGGCTCATAGAACCGCATTCCTTCCATGCCGTCCGGCAGGTACTGCTGGGTGACATAGTGGTTCGGGTAGTCGTGGGCATACTTGTAGCCGAGGCCATGTCCAAGCTTTTCCGCGCCTTTGTAGTGCTTGTCCTGGAGATGGGCAGGAACCGGCATGGTCCGCATATCCGCCACGGTCTTCATCGCGTTCTGGATCCCCACGCACGCCGCGTTGCTCTTCGGCGCGGTGGCAACATAGGAAGCAGCCTGGGAGAGGATAATCTGGCTCTCCGGCATTCCGATCCGCTCAACGGCCTGGGCCGCGCTCACCGCAACCACCATGGCATTCGGATCCGCGTTTCCCACATCCTCCGACGCGCAGATCATAATACGGCGGGCGATAAATTTCACGTCCTCACCGGCATACAGCATCCGCGCCAGATAGTAGACCGCCGCGTCCGGATCCGAACCGCGCATACTTTTAATAAACGCGGAGATCGTATCGTAATGGTTGTCCCCATCGTGGTCATAGCGCACCACACGTTTCTGGATACATTCCGCCGCCACATCGATCGTAATGTGGATCTTTCCGTCCTCCGACTTATCCGTCGTCAGGATTCCAAGTTCCACAGCGTTTAACGCCGCTCTCGCGTCCCCGTTCGCAACATCCGCCAGGAAATCTGCCGCCTCGTCGGTGATATCGGCGCCGTAAGTTCCCATTCCTTTTTCCGTATCATAGACCGCCCGCATGACGAGTTCCCGGATATCCTGTTTTTCTAACGGCTTCAGCTCGAAGATCCTTGATCTGGACAGGAGCGCGTTATTTACCTCAAAATACGGATTCTCCGTTGTCGCTCCGATCAGGGTGATCGTTCCGTCCTCGACAAACGGGAGAAGATAGTCCTGCTGGGATTTATTGAAGCGATGGATCTCATCCACGAACAGGATCGTCTTCTGCCCGTACATGCCGATGGCGTCCTTGGCATTCTTCACGATCTCTTCCATATCTTTTTTTCCCGCAACCGTGGCGTTGATCTGCTCGAAGCGGGCGCTGGTCGTATTTGCGATTACCTTCGCCAGAGTCGTCTTTCCCGTTCCTGGCGGGCCGTAAAAGATCACGGATCCCAGCTTATCCGCCTTGATCGCACGGTAAAGGAGTTTATCCTTCCCGATAATGTGTTTCTGTCCGACCACCTCGTCCAGGGTCGTCGGGCGCATCCTGGACGCCAGGGGCGACTCCTTTTCCATCGTGTTCGCTCTCATATAATCAAATAAATCCATGAAAACTGCCTTTCCACATTTCACTGCTTCCCCGGCTCTCCGCGCAGGTCAGGAGTTATGTAAATCTGTTGTGACCATTCATAGTTGCTTGGTCACAAGCACTTTAATCGACCATCAGTTCGTCTATTGTAACAAAAGTATACCCTTTTGCCGTCAGGTTGTCAATGATCCGGAGTGCCGCTTCCACGGAGGTCTTGAACTCATCGTGCATCAGAATAATGTCCCCGTCTTCCGTATCTTTCAGTACTTTCGCGATAACTTTTTCCGTATTTTTCAGCCGCCAATCGATGGAATCCACATCCCAGAACACGGGGATCATGTCCACCGCCTCCTCCAGTTTCGCGTTCCAGCTCCCGTAGGGCGGGCGGACATACTCCGGCGTGAGCCCGGTCACCTCCTGTATCTTTTCCCTTGTGTCGCATAGTTCCTTTTTTGCGTCCGAGAGTTTCTCCTTCGTGAGGTCCTTGTGGGTCTGGCAGTGGACGCCGATCAGGTGACCGTCCGCCGCCATCTGCTTTACAAGGTCTTCCTTTCCGTCGATACACTCTCCCACGAGAAAAAAGGACGCGCGGATCCCGCGTTCCTTGAGACCATCTAAGAGCGGCTTTGTGTATTTGGAATTTGGGCCGTCATCGAAGGTGAGGGCGACGTATTTTTTCTGAGGGCTTTCCTGCTGCCCATAAATATCGATCACGGGCATATCTGACACAGGATTCTCAGCTCTTCCCGCTTCGCCTCTGTCATTCCCTGCCGCTTCGCCTGACACAGCTTCTTCCTGTACGCTTACGGTTCCCATATTGACCTTCTTTTCCTGCCGCGCGTCCATCTCCGTTCTCCCTCCCCACAGCCTCACTGCCCCGCCAAACAGGATCATATCTGCGATCACGATCACAAAGAACAGAAAAACTTTCTGTCTGAATTTCATACACTCCTCCTAAAAACTACTCCTAGTCCCACGCCGTCATTTTCTATGCCGCAGTCATACCCCGGCAGCTTCTTATCACATATCTTACCGATACAGTGTATGCGCGCCAGTCCTGCTTCTTCCATATTTCCGCGAAAATATCCGCGCATTTTCTGCAAAACAGACAGAACCCCTGAAACAGCTACATTGGGGATAAACTGTTTCAGGGGCTCTGTCTGCTCAATATGTACCACAAATTTTTCCCTTCTCAAGGGGCAACTGCACCGGAGAGACGGATTTTTTCACTGTGGCGAGACAGCGGGCCTTTCGGCCTTCCATTTCCTTTTCCCCGCAGGCATCCAATCTGCGGCGAAACCGGTATTTTCACATCCACCACGATGTGAATCTATAAAAAGGAGTTAAGGGTCGTCTGTTTCAAGTGGGTGGACTCGGGGTCCTGTGAGTGGATCCCGGGTCCGGAAAAGGATTGGTTTATAACTGAAAGTTTGTTTTCCTTCCTTTTTGTTTGGTGTCTTCATTATAGATCATACGGTCTATAATGTCAATAGGTTTTTCAAACTTTTTGTTTGTGCAATAGTCACTTTATTGACAAACAGTTTGTTATGTGATATTCTGATAACAGATCGAAGCCTGCAGAGGCATTGTTTTTTTGCTTCTGATTTGTTAATATTTTCACATAGCGCACGGACGGGCATATTTCGCGGGGAGCCTGCCGCTGCGGCGCTTATCTCACGGAGGTACATTTATGGAAATTTCCCAGTATCTTGATTTCGACTTTCTAATCCGTTTTCTCGAAGGTCTCCAGAAATTCTTAGGCGAAAACAGCGAGATCCTGATCCACGATTACCGGAAAGGATACGATCACACCATCATCTATGCCTTAAATCCGGCAGTCAGCGGACGTGCAGTCGGCGGCTCACCGAAGGGCGGAATGATCACGCAGCTGGGGAAAGACATCGAGCCGATGAAAAACAGCATCCAGACTTTCTCCAACGGACCGAAAGACCGTTTCTACAAGTCTTTCACCACACTGATCCCGGATGAAAACGGAAAGATTGTGGGCGCTGTCTGTGTGAATCTGGACGTCTCCGACCTTCTGAACGCACAGCGTGCGCTTGGCGCTTTTGTCCAGTATCCGATGACCCACCACGCGCCGACAAACGACATCGATGCTCTGGCCACAAAGAACGTGGACGATATTCTTCAGTACTATATGAAGCAGGCTGAGCTCCTGGTCGGAAAACCGATGGGTCTGATGAACAAAGAAGAAAAGATCCGCGCACTGGACTATCTCGACCAGAAAGGTGTCTTCAAAATTTCCAAAACCAGTGTTCTCCTCTGCGAGACACTGCAGGTATCGAAGTATACGCTCTACAACTACCTCGAGGAAGCGAGAAGCGGACGCGGGGACGGCGAGGCATAACATAGCGCAGATCAAAACACATTTTTCTTCTTTTTCCTGTTTTCCCAACTTAATTGTAATTGACAGGTAACTGTTCCGTAGGTCTGCGCACTTGTTGCGCTGACCGTAAGAAAACATAGGTCAGAAGGTAAAAATCCCATCAGCGAAGCTGATTCGGAATGGATCTTTGCGTGTAACATTGACAGAAAATGCTGAACTCGTTATAATGACCTCAAATCTGCTGTATATATTGATTATTCGTAACCGTTTCGTAGATAATCTTTCAGGAAGGAGTGTTGCCGAATGTTCAGCAACCGCGAATACGAATATGTGGTGGAAATTGCCAAGCAAGGCAGTTTTTCGAAAGCTGCCCAAAAGCTCTATATCTCTCAGCCGGCGCTCAGCAGTGCCATTAAAAAGATTGAGCACCAACTCTGCGACATTCCGCTCTTCGACCGCACAGTAACACCCGTGGTCCTAACTCCCGGTGGGCAATATTATCTGGAACAGACACGGAAAATGTACGAAATCAGCAATAAGATCGAGCAGCATTTCTCGGATCTTGCCGGAATGCGCACCGGAAGTATCGACATCGGAACCTCGGGGTATTTCTGCGCCTACATGCTCCCGGAGATTGTCCGTGGATATCACCAGTTGAATCCAAAGTGCAGGATCAACGTAACGGAGATTGACGTCTCCGGAATGGACGCCGGTCTGCGGTCCGGACAGTTTCAGATTATCATCGACGTAGAGGAACTGGATTCTGAAACGTTTGAGTGTATCGTGTTGGGATATGAATATATGGTCATGGCAATTCCGGCTTCTTTTGCGGTCAATGATAAGCTGAAGGATTACCAACTCTCCAGAGAGTCTATCTTAAATCGGAGTTTTCTGGAAGATTCTGTCCCTGCTGCCGATCTTTCTCTCGTAGCGGGGGAGCCGTTTCTAATGTTAAAAAAACACCATGATTCCTACCGGCGCGGTATGAGCATCTGCGCCCATGCTGGTTTTGAGCCTAATATCGTTATGTACTTTGACCAACTTCAGACCGCCTACAATGTGGCACGAAGCGGACAGGCCGGAATCATTTTCTTCCGCGATGCCATGTTAAAGTACTCCGAGCCGACGGAGAAACTGTGTTACTATAAGATTGGGGATCCCCTAGCGAAACGTGCGATTCTGGTGACAATGAAACGATATCCGGGTGTGGGACCAACGGTGGACGATTTTATCAAATATATTCTGCTTACAAAGAAATAATCGGGCTGTAACCCCATAAATCTGTACTGTCAGTTATTTTCATATCTGGCGGTATTTTTTTCGTCCAAAATCCGCCTCAACCGCTATCGTCGCTGCTTATACCCTATAAGCATTTGCTTATACATCTATACCTGAAAGCGAGTTGGAAGATTATTCACACAGGTGCTAAAGTAGGCACATAAACAAACAGCACACAGAAAATCAAATAACCAGCGAGGAGGATTAATATGAGATTAGCAACTATCAAACTGAATGACACAGAAAAAGCCGGTATCGTATTAAACAGCGGTGTCCTTCCGATCGAAGCCCTGAATGCAGCGAAAGGAACTGTATGGGAGGAAGACATGATGAGCCTCATCCAGAAGCAACAGATCCCAGGACTTACAAAATGGTACAATGACGGCGGAAAGGAAGAGCTTGAGCATATCTCCGGACTCATTCCGAACGCGGACGTCGTATACGGGCCGCTTTACCGCAATCCGAAACGTATCTTCGGAATCGGTCTCAACTACGTAGACCATGCAGGTGACATCGGCACCGCTGCTCCGAAAGGATTCCCGGGAAGTTTCTTCAAGATGGCCGACACTCTCATCGGACCTGGCGACGAGATTCTGCTTCCGAAGTTAAAAGAGGCGCAGAAAACAACTGCTGAGGCTGAACTCGGAATCATCATGGGCAAAGACTGCCGGGATGTCACCGAGGAAGACTGGCAGGATGCTATCGTTGGCTACACGACGGTCCTCGACATGACAGAGGAGTCTATCTTAAAGGGAAATGATTACGTTGCAGGAAACCCGAGATATCTCTGCATCGTCAAGAACTTTCCAACCTTCTTTTCCTTTGGACCGCAGCTTGTAACACCAGATGAGGTTCCGGATGTACTGAAATTAAATGTACAGAGCATCCACAACGGTGAGGTTCACGCTGAGAATGTAGTCGCAAACATGACACATCGCCCGGCACGACTCGTATCCTTACACAGCAGCATCCAGGGCTGGTACGCAGGAGACATCCTCTCCACAGGAACACCGAGAGCATTTCACATTCAGGACGGCGATGTTGCAGAGTGCCGCATCCAGGGCCCGGACGGATTTGAGATGGCTCCGCTTGTAAACCCGGTTGTTGACCTTAAGAAACATCCGGAAAAATAAAGTTCATCTGAGAGTGTTATTTTTGAATTAGATCAAACAATTTAAATAATCAGGGCAATAAAGCAAATTCAAATCATTTAATGAAATCGGAGGTTTCTATCATGAATTTAGGATTAGAAGGCAAAGTTGTTCTTTGTATGGCATCCGCTGCCGGCCTTGGTAAGGGAATCGCTACTGAAGTGGCAAGAGAGGGTGCAAAGGTTATGATCTGTACCGCTGAACCGTTTAAGGATCAGCTTCTCGAGACTCAAGCTGAGATTGAAAAGATGACAGGAAACAAACCGGAAATTTTTCTCTGCGATGTAAACAAGCCGGAAGACATCAATGCTCTTGTAAAACATACCGTTGATACTCTCGGCGATATCTACGCTTTAGTAAATATGTGTCCGGGTCCGAAGCCGGGACCATTTGAGAGCTTTGACGATTCTGCATGGACAGGCGCTTTCAATATGTGCCTCCTCTCCTATGTAAGAACCATCCGTGCAGTACTCCCGTCCATGAGACGTCTCGGTGGCGGCCGCATCGTAAACTCCACTTCTTCTTCTGTTAAGGACTGTTTAGACAATCTTATTCTTTCCAACACTATGAGAATGGGCGTTGTCGGTATGAGCAAGACGCTTGCAAGAGAAGTCGGAAAAGACAACATCTTAATCAATGTTATCGGACCAGGTCGTATCGGTACAGCAAGAATCGAGAGTTTAAACAAGATACGTGCCGAAAAAGCGGGAATCAGTGTATCCGACTATGAAAAGGAAGATTTAAAAAAATTCCCGATGGCACGCTATGGTGCCATCGACGAGTACGGTCGTCTCGCAGCATGGCTCTGCTCTGAAGCAAATACATATGTATCCGGTCAGACGATTCTTCTGGACGGTGCTATGACAACCGCATATTGATTATAAGGAAAGCACAGCATTTGCGGTTCCGCCTTGATCGTAGGCTTGGCGGATCCGCACATAGGAAACAGGTATATGGGGCAGCTAGAGAAAGAGGTAGTAATATGAAGGAAAAAAAGAAAATGAGTCTTGCCGCCAAAACGTTTATCGGATTCGGTCTTGGCATCGTTATCGGCCTTGTGTTTGGAGAAAAGGCAACAGTTTTGAAACCGCTTGGAACCATTTTTCTGAACATGCTCAAGATGATCGTTGTTCCAATGGTATTTTTTTCTATCACAGCCGGTGTTGCCAGTCTCGGTGATTTAAAGAAACTTAGAAACATCGGTGCTAAGGTCGTTGGTCTCTATGCTCTCACCTCTGTACTGTCCGTAGGAATCGGTCTGATTATGGCAAATATCACGAATCCCGGTAAAGGCTTTGATCTGACAGCTCTGGCGGAATCCAGTGATTACGAGGCACAGGAAATGCCGAGTATCATTGATACTCTCATTGATATGTTCCCCTCCAATATTTTTGTTTCATTTAATAACTCCAATATGCTGCAGATCATTGTTTTCTCTATCTTCCTTGGCATTGCGCTAATCATGATGGGAAAGCAGGGCGAACGCCTCTTAATCGGTGTGCAGGATTGTGCCGATGCCATGTATAAGATCACTGCAATCGTCATGGAATTTTCTCCAATCGGTGTCTGCGCTCTTTTAGCTGACTCTGTTGGCGCTTATGGTCTCAAGATTTTTGGACCGCTCGGAAAACTGATTCTTACTGTTTATGCTTCCGATGTAATTCTTGTTTTTCTTATGTATGTGCCGATGGTTGCACTGTTTGCAAAATTCCCGATCAGAAAATGGTTTAAAGGCATCTGGAAAGTCTGGGTCGTAACTGCCAGCACAACCAGCAGCAGTGGTTCTCTTCCTGTTACTACGTCTGTTACGAACGAAGATTTCGGTGTCTCCTCCGAGCTTTCTTCCTTCTCCCTCCCGCTTGGTGCGACTATTAACATGAACGGTGGATGCATCTACTATGCTGCTG
>CAVIYT010000085.1:0-2784 GCA_963646925.1 Paludibacteraceae bacterium | reverse complement strand
AAGGAATTTCTGGAGATCATCTCGATCTCCATCAGCGGAGGAAGCGGACGTTCCATGGAGAATGCCGTTGAGGATTCCCTGAGAGAGCTTGAGATGATCTATAACCAGGACTCTGATATCGTCCGGGAGATCGCCCTGATCGTGAGCGATTACCGCCGCGCGGGAATCCCGATGGTGAAGGGATTCGAGGAGCTGGGAGAACGGAGTGACATCGACGATGTGTCAAGCTTCGCGGCGATCTACAAGACCATCGAGGGAAAGACCAGCGATTTCGGCTATATCATCGCCCAGACCCGGGATATCATCAAGGATAAAGTTGAGATCGCCATGGAGATCCAGACTGAGATCAACTCCGCAAAGTCCGAGGCGTACATGATGCTGATCCTTCCACTTGTGCTGGTGGCGATGATGTCCACGATGGGAAGCGATTTCTTAGGGGCATTGTTTACAACGGTGATCGGACGTTTTGCGGCAACTATCGGCGTGATATGCACATTCGCGTCGTATGTGATCGCGACAAAAGCCGCGGAAATTAATGTATAGTCAGGGGGTGCGGATGTGGCAGCGATATTACTCATGCTGTTGGCAACAGCAGGAATCGTGATCTTTTTTATAAAGACCGGAAAAGCCGGAAAATCATCGGCGGCGGAGATCGTTCTCTCCAGGGCCTGGCTGAACAGGTTCGCGAGGCAGGAGCTGGAAGAGAAGAAGCTTGATTATCTGAGGGCGTATGACAAATATCATGCGGATCCGGAGAAAAAAGCGAGAAAAAAAGTGCGCGAATGGGATAAACAGATAGAGAAATTCCGGAAAAAGGAAGAGAAATATTTCTCCGGATCCGTATTCACGTTTGCGGATTATATCAGCCTTTTCGGCTATCAGTTCCTTGTGGATCTGAAGCTGGACGGCGACAATGAGATCCTGAAAAAACTGACGGCGAGCTGCGAGCAGTCAGGATTTATTGAGCTGGAGAGAAACCAGGAGACAAGCGGGAAAAGAAATTCCGCGATCTATGCCTACTATCTCTTAGCGTATATGACTTCCTTCATGTGGATAGGACTGATCTTAATGTGCATCACGGGTACCGTGATGATCGCGGCCGGAAATGAAATGATGGGAGTCGCGATCCCGATGTTAGGCGCATTGGGAGTTATGGCTTTATTGGGCTATATCCCGTATGACAGCCTGAACGGCAGGGCAAAAAGACGGCAGGAAGATCTGAACCGGGAATTCCCGGACGCAGTATCGAAGATCACACTTCTCGTTGCGGCGGGAATGAATATGACCCGAGCAATCGAGGAGACAGCCCAGAGCGGTAATTCCCTGATCTACCAGGAACTCCGGCTGGTTGTGAAGGAGATGGACCGGTCATCCACACTTCAGGGGGCATTTATGAGAATGCAGGGCAGATGCAGCAACAAGTACCTGGACAAGATGATCACAGTGGTCAGCAAGAGCTATGCGTCCGGTAACGCAAACCTGGCAGATGACTTAAAGACAATCAACGATGAGTGCTGGCTTGATAAAAAGCACAGTGCCCGCAGAATGAGCGAGGCGGTCCAGAATAAGTTATTTATTCCAACCATGCTGATGTTCATCGGAATTTTAGTCGTGATCGTTGTTCCCGCAATGGCAGGTTTCAACCTGTAGAGGAAAACGGGAATTGATGATAATACACAAATCAAGAGGAGGAAAAAAGAGATGAAAATGTTAGACAAGATCTGCATTGGCGCCATGATCAGAGCAAACGTGGCAAAGGACAAAATGAAGGAATTCTTACAGGAACAGGATGGTGTTTCCAACGTAGTAGCAACGATCATTATCTTATTAATCGTTGTTTTACTGATCGGTGCATTCTGGGGAAGACTGAAAGAATGGATCGGCGATATTATGGATAAGATTTTTGGCTCATCGTTTGATGACAGCGGATTAAATTAAAATCTGATATTTAGAAAATGGGGGAGGAACAGCGTATGGACAGAAAAAAAGAACGGGGGCATGTTGCGGTAGAGGCAGTCATAATTCTTCCGATTGCAGTGTTAAGCACATTGCTTCTTCTCTATCTGGCGCTGTTCCTTTTTCAGCGCGCAAGTCTTCAGGCGGCACTGGAGACGACGCTCGTCTATTACAAAAACACAGTGACAGACACATATGTGACGAAAAATTCGGAGATGGAGTACACGGAAGGCGACGATTATCAGGTGGGGGCAGGAAATTCCTATTCCGCTTCCCGCCCTCTTTCTCCCTATAGAGGAATGTTTGGAGATGGGAATCATCTGAATTCCCAGAAAGATTTCGAAAAATATTTTAAATCCACGGCAGAGCGTATTCTGTACCGGAATGATCTTTCACTCACGATTGATTACAGCAATTATGTACTATTAAAACAATTTGAGGCAACCGCAACGCAGACAGTCTCATCACCGTTGGACTTTTCAATCCTTGGAATTGACAATAAGTACCAGATTTCCGCTACGGCCCGTGTCGCGGTAGTGGATCATGACAGCCTGATCCGAAACGGAGATTACGCGATCAGTCTCGTGAAAGACACAAAACTGGGAGAGATGGCCCGGAATTTTGCGGGAAAGGTTTCCGCGGCCTACTCGAAACTGAAGGAAATTCTTGGAGCATAGAAAAGGGGAGTTTCAGGAATGAAGATAATGAAAAAAATCTGGAAAAAAGGGAAAAAGAAAAAAAGAACAGGCAGTCATGGAATCATCACGGTTTTCCTGACACTGATGATGGTACCGGTTGTTGCAATCAGCGGTGTTATGGTTGATGTGG
>CAVIYT010000084.1:0-10493 GCA_963646925.1 Paludibacteraceae bacterium | reverse complement strand
GAGTTACATAGGACGGCTCGTAGGTGTGGGCATGGCGCTCGGTGGTCTTAAGTCCCGCGAATACGACCGCGTTGTAGAGAGTCGAGGATACCTGGCAGACACCGCCGCCCGGCTCCTGTACCACAACGCCGTTGGAGTAAGCGCCCGCCGGTTTGTAGCCTTTTTCTGTGGTACGGTTTCCTGTCATCTTATTGAAAGAGAATTCCTCGCCAGGCTGGATGATCGTTCCGTTGATCGCCGCGCAGGCAAGACGGATATTCTCGTTTCTGTCTTTATTTGTAGTCGTCTTTGTCGTGTAGGTTCCGATGCGCTTGAAGTTCTCCCGCGCCTGAGCCTCTGTGATCTCCGGCTGGACCTCGTTTGCTGTGGCCGTGATCGTCTTCTTGTACTCTCCCGCTTTCATCGCGGAGAGAATATCGGATGTAAGTTTCTCTTGGTCGATCTTCTTTCCGACCTGGGCACCGGCGAATGTAAATTTGTCGGACGAACTGTCATAGGAAGAGATGGATCCGTTCTTCGGCTCCACATCCCATTTTGCAGCCAGGGCTTTTACTTCCACCCGGACCGCGTCATCGAGACCTTCAGCTTCCACGGTGTAGTCGCCGGATTCTTTCTTCGCGAATGCCTTCTCGATCACCGCATCCACGTTCGCCTCCATCAGATTCGGAAGATCTGCTATCTCATCGCCGAAGGAGACCTTCATCTCCCAGCCCATATCCGCCAGGACCTTCTCGACCGCCTCTGTCTTTGTGAGACCATGGACCTGGACTCCATTGACAGTGATCTCCGCCTCCATCTCCGTCTCAGGCTCTGTTGTCGTCTCCGTCTCTGATTCGCTTTCCACGCTGTCTTTATTTCCTGCCGACCGCGCGCAGCTCTGGAATCCCACCGCCGCACAGATCAGTAAGATCACCACACCAATGGCAATCAGCACGATCTTTGCCATATCCGGTCCCTGGCGTCTTCCGCGCCGTCTGCCGGAACCTCCTCTTCTGAATCCGGTTCCCCGGCTTCTCGCATTCTGGACCGCCATGATCCGGTCCGCGCTCGTGGACTGGCGGGACCGTTTTCCGCCCGCTCTGCTGTTTCTGTATCTGTCACTCATTTCTTCTCACCTTTTATCTTAAACCTTTTCCGCACCTTCCCCGCCGCGGGATCAGTGGGTGCAGATATGCAGATAATAGTATAGCATAATTTATGGAAAATGGAATAACAGAAATCTTAAATTTTGTTCACAAATTTGTCTCAAATATGTTAAACTAGGTAACAGTTGGATTATATAAGAAAGGATATGTCAGTCACATGAAATTAATCGATCTTCACATACACTCCACCGCCTCCGACGGCTCCTTAACTCCCACAGAAGTCGTAAACCGCGCCAATGATCTCGGTCTCACCGCCATGGCCCTCACGGACCACGACACCGTCGCCGGAATCGATGAGGCACTTGAGGCCGCAAAGGATCTCGAGATGGAGGTCATCCCAGGAATCGAGGTCTCCTGCATCTACAAAGAAAAAGAAATCCATATCCTGGGTCTCTACATTGATCATAAGAATCCAGAGCTTCTTTCCTTCTTAAAGGAAGCTTACCAGAAACGCTATGACCGCAATATGGAAATGTTGGCTGCATTTAATAAGGATGGATTTGAGATCACCGAGGAAGATCTCCTCTGCGGAAATCCAGGGACCGTGATCACCCGCGCCCACTTCGCGAGAGCGCTCTTAACGCACGGATATGTGACCTCCGTTGACCAGGCATTCAAGAAATACTTAAACCCGGACCGCCCGTACTACCGCTCCAGAGAACTTATCACGCCGGAGGAAGTCCTGGACGCTCTCCTTGTCGCCGGCAGCTTCCCGGTCCTCGCCCATCCTCTCCAGTACAAGCTCGGCTGGGCCGGCACGGAAGAACTCGCCTCCATGCTCACCGACCACGGTCTCCGCGGCCTCGAGTGCTTCCACTCCTCCAACAACCAGGACGAGAGCGGCAAACTCCGGAAACTCGCAAAAAAATACTCCCTCGCCCCCACCGGCGGCTCCGACTTCCACGGTGCCGCAAAGCCGGATATCGAGATCGGCTCCGGGCGCGGCGGGCTTCGAGTTTCGGCTCTTTATCTTGACGACATTAAGCTTTCTATGTTTTTATCCGGAGTAAGAAAAGCCTGACTGCATGTTCTCGAAAAAGCATACAGTCAGGTGCTTAAATTCTCACCGTCTCCAAAATATATGGGTACAGTGAACAGCTTCTAGCGCATACCAGTCAGAAGCTCACGTATTTTTGCAGAGATCTTCGCCGCCAGCCTATGATCTCCGCCGCCGGATGTAATTCCGACAACGGTGTCACCGTCTTTGGCGATTCCCGGAAAATAAAAATCACACTGGTCCCGGTCCGACGCATTGTTGACCGGGATCTTTTTTTCGCGGCAGTCGCAGACCACCTCTGCGTTTATCTCTGGGGTGGCTGCCGCAAGGACGAACACATATTTCATGCTCTCTCCAGCCTGCCCTGCGCACTCCAAATCCATCTCGTCGTATGATTTTCTCTTCCAAAAGACTTTTTCCCGCAGCTCTTCACACATCTCCGGTGCCACCACCGTGATCTCACACCCAAACTCCAACAGCGTCCGGATCCGTCTCGCCGCGATCCTTCCGCCGCCGATTACAAGGACATGACGCCCGGTAAGGTCCACAAACATTGGAAAATATGCCATTTTTTTCGATCCTTTCCCTGTTTTTGGTACATTTTCGACAGTCCGTCCTGCTGCCGTCCGGTGTTCCCCATAAATTCCATAAAAATCCAATCTGGTTTGTTAAAATTTTATCTATTCCGTCGATTGTTTTTTCCCTACTCATCTGGTAGAATTCAAATTGTTAAAAGAAAAACGAAGTGACAAAGTAAAACAAGCGCAACTGCGGCAGAACAGATAATCGTAACCGATAAACGAGGCAAACACAAAGAAATGCCAAACGGTTACAGGCAGTTGCCACGAACCTTTAAGGAGGTAACTATTATGAAATTAAAAATGAGAAACATTTCCAATCTTGATACATTTTTCAAAGTCATCAACCAGTGTGACGGCGCAGTTGAGTTAAGTCTTCCGGAAGGCGGAAGCGTAAACTTAAAATCCAAACTCAGCCAGTACTTCTCAATGGCTACCGTATTTTCCAACGGCAGCATCAAGGAGTTAAGCCTCACCACACACAACGATGAGGATTCCAAGCGCCTGATCGAGTATATGGTTCAGGGCTGCTGATCCCGTCAAAACCGAAGCTGACCACCGGCCTGTGCCAAAAGGCACAAGCTGGTTTTAGCCCGCCGCTAGTCGGCCATAACAAACCCTCTGGCGGCCAGACTGGAGAGCAGGTCTTCCTTCTTCGCGAAGAATGTTCCCTGTGCCATCTGGCTGCTGCCACCGCCTCTTCCGGAGAGTTCCCCATTTAATTCCTTCGAAAGAGAGCGCATGTCCTCGCTCTGACTCCCCAGAACATAAGAGAATCCCCCATTCACACTTTCTGACAGAGCGAGGACAATTCCCCCCTTCTCTCCTTCCAGCGCGAAGTTCACAAAGTGGCGGAGTTCCGTCATATCGTAACCATCCCTTATCCAGCAGATCTTATCATTTCCACTATTTAACTGATCCGCCTCTATCTTCATGAGTTTTCTTGACATCTCAGATAATTTTGCCTGTGTCATCATCAGCTCATTTTTCATCTTATCCACGGCGTCCGCGGTCTTTCCAGCCTTGGCAGATAAAAGCACTGAGATCTTCTGAAGTTCATCTCGCTTCTTCTCGTAATCCATGACCGCTTTTTCCCCGCAGAGTAAAGAAATTCTCACACCACCTTTATAGTGGATCATTGTTAAAAATTTTACAAGTCCGATCTCACCCGTGGTCTTCACATGGGTTCCGCAGCACGCGCAGGTGTCACCGTCTGGAATGCTGACGATGCGGATATCCCCGGTGAGTTCCTTCTTGCTGCGGTAATCGATCTTCTCCAGCTCCTCCGCGGATGGGAATCCCGCATAGACCTCCCGGTTCTCCCAGATGATCCGGTTTGCCTTGTTCTCGATTTCAAGAAGATTTTCCCACTCCAGCAGTCCATTCAGATCGATGGTGATCTCCTCGGATCCCATATGGAATCCCACATTGTCATATCCGTATTTCGCATGGATCAGCCCGGAGACAAGATGCTCACCGGAATGTCCCTGCATATTCTGGAATCTTCTCTCCCAGTCGATCTCCCCTGTCACAGTCTCCCCAACGGCAAGCGGCGCGTCCGTATAGTGAATGATCTCGTCCTTCACCTCATGAACCGCCGTCACATGAACGCCGCCAAGCACACCCGTATCATAAGGCTGGCCGCCTCCCTCCGGGAAAAACGCCGTCTGGTCCAAGACCACCTCATATCCCTTTTTTCCCTCCTCACAGGAAAGGACTTTCGCCTCGAAGGTTCGAATATATGCCGAATCATAGAATAATTTTTTCATAATCATTTTCTCCTGTTTCTCTATCTTCTAACGGATCCATGCCCCGCTGCCGTCAACACGGTATCCATCCGGTGTCACCGTATCTGTCAGCAGGCTGCCGTTTTCATCCGAAAAATACCACTGATCTCCAACTTCAAACCATCCAGTCGCCGCGTAACCGTCGATATTCAGGTAATTCCATCCAGTATCTTTCGATCCCTTCCATTCACTCGTGCGGTAAGTTCCGTCTGTCTCCAGATACCACCATCCAAAGCAGTCCTTGTACCATCCGTCCGCAACTTCCGTGTTCCGGATCATGGCCGCCTTCTTCTTTGACTTTATCTCAGCTTCCGCCGCCTGTTTTTCGATTTCTGCTTTTCGCTGGCTTGCTCCTGCTCCCGGTGTGCTGAATTCCGGGAATTTCAGATAGATCCTGACGCCGCGGACACCGGTCTCCTCATCCATCTCGTCCTTGCTGATCCATTCCGCGCGCTCGTATGTGCAGTCCATTCCCCTGATCTTGATCTTATGGACCGTATCCGCCATCAATTTGTACTCCGAGTCATAATAGATCTCCAGCATAAGCTCCGGCATATCCCGCCGGTCCCATTTCACACGGTCATTGGCATATTCATATTTGTGAATACAATATTTGTCACCGGATGTCTCAAGTTCCGGCAGCGTATCATCCAGAAACTGTCCCGGTTTCGGTTCCTCCCCCCGCATATAAACGGAAAGCTACTGGATCTTCGCGGCCGCAGACGCCGGGAACGCAAATGCTCCGATTCCAAGAAGCGCAGCTGCACCGATCATTCGTATCTTCACTCTGTTTTTCATACTTCTCCATCCCATCTTTTATATAGAATCACTACAGGTATCCAAATCTGTTTTATCTTTTTACCATCCCATCATACCACATACAGCGGCAAAAGTACACTACAGAACCCGCCCCGCCCACAGCTTCTTCCGAATTTATGGCTGTTTGCATTCTTCCCGCATAGAATTTTTCATTCATGGGTGAAAGTCTGACATGCCATGATGCATATACTGAAAGTGTAAAGATAATTCCGGAGGAATTAACATGAGTGATTTAGCTGCTACAAACTGTGGATGTGGATGCGATGCTCCGGCATCAGGATGCGGCGGATGCGGAAACAACATAATCTGGCTGATCCTGCTTCTGTGCTGCTGCGGCGGATGCGGACATAACGGCGGCGGATGCGGATGTGGAAACGGATGCGGCTGCGACAACAACTGTATCTGGATCATTCTCCTTCTCTGCTGCTACGGCGGTTGGGGAAATGGATGCGGTTTCGGCTGCTGATCTGACATTCTTCTTCGCAGAAGGGGCGGCTAATGGCCGCCCTTTCCATGCGAATTTTTCCGTTCCCCGCCGGACGCTGCATGATCCCCCTTCTGCTCCCGTTTCTTTTTTTCACACGTCTCATCGATCTCATAAACAGCGTTTCCATCTATGACAAGTCTTCCCATTCCGTGCTGGTCTCCGATGATTCTTTTCTATATATTATGTTCCTGTCCTTTCCTGCGTGCGTTTTTATCATGATCTTCAGATGATGTTCATATATTGTCACATACAGGAGGTCCTGATATGAGTGAAAAAGATTTAAAGCTGACTGATCTGGATTACGCCACCGGCGATCACCATTTACAGATGATGAAGGCCGCTCTTCCCTACCTGGATATCAAACGGCAGCGCTCCCTTTCCATGTTCATCAAAGCGAGAGAGATGATGCGCACCATGGAATTTTTCCAGCAAAATGATGACGGCATGATGAGCATATGTGCTCTCGGCACCACAGACCCATCTGTCGAAGACATGCTCGGCGCAGTCCGTCCTTACGCAAACAAACCGGAGCAGGATATGATCGACATGATCTCCCGTTTTCTTGCCAGCCGGCACGGAAGATCCGGCTCCGGGCTCACGCAGGAGCAGCTGTTCTCCATTCTTCCGCCAGATATGCAGGCGCAGCTTGAGACCCTGCAGCTGGTCATGCAGAGTTTTGCTCCGGGAGGTAACGCTTATGGATCAAAATAAACCAGGCGGATCCTGGCGTTCCGATCCACGCCTCCATGACATGGATGCCAAAAAGATTGCCCTGCTGGCTTCATTTGCCGACGAACTCGCCGCGGCACCGGAAAACCAGAAAATGAATCTCTTTTTAAGACTTCATAAGACCATGCAGAATTCCGGTCTCACTTTTTCGGGAGCGGAAAAAGAGCTTCTCTTCAGCATTCTCTCTGAAAATCTGTCCCCTGCAGAGCAGAAAAAAGCAGAAATGATCCGTCGTCTCGCAGGTCAGTTTTTTAAGTAGAGACACAGATCTGATCCAGCCGCAAAAAAGATCCCCAGAAATCTCCGATATTTCATCGGTTTCTCTCTGAGGATCTTTTTTTCTGTTTATTGGAGCATAACTCCTGCCATATCTTCCGGTCCTTCCGCAAATCGGTACACTTTACCGTCGATCTTCCGCTCTCCTGTCACCATCGCTCCAGAATCATCAAGGTAATACCATCTGCCTGCCACCGGGTCCTGATACCATCCTGTGATCATATAGCCATCCTGATCAAAGCGGTACCATACCCCCTGAATCTTCTTCCATGCATTTCTGCACCAGGTATTCTCCGCGGAATTACCGTAGCTCCATCGTCCCGTATTCATGTCCTTTACCCAGCTGCCGTCCTGATCCGCGGAAGTGTTTCCACTCTCTGAAGTCTTTCCCTTAAAAGTAAAAAGGTCAAAGACCCCCATTTCCGAGAATCTTTAACCTTTTTCTTACATTCCTTCCAGATCTTCCACCTCACCAGCGATCATGATCCTGGTTCCGGAATCCATGGACTGGATCAGCATTCTCACATAGGACTGAGAGAGCTGGATTCCGCAGATAGACTTATTCTTCGATCCGGACTGCTGACAGTTGACCACAAGTGCCGGATATCCTTCCGAACCTTCCTCCGGTTTTAAGATCATTCCGAAGTTTGAGAAGGCACGCATCTCTTCCAGATTAACATACTGACCGGCAAGAAGCCCCGCAGGTTTCTTTTCGGTGATCATACCGAATCCTTCCGCGTCCGGATCCGTGATCCAGTAATTGTCCGCCGTCAGTTTCTCGTATGGAACAAGGCTTCCCGGATCATTCTCGCTTCCGAAAGCACTTTCCAGACGGTAAACACCATAGGTATCAGAATCTTCACCCTGACCGCCGGAAACATAGCAATTTACCGAGAAATTCTCCTGCCACTCACCGTTCTCTGTTCTTGAGAGGTAGAGAAGTCTTGAGTTTCCGGGAAGCGGTTTCTTTTTTACTTTTACAACATTCGTTCCGGAGATACTTCCCGCGTTAGCCTTTACCGTATCTACATCTTTCTCTAAATTATTGATAATCAGAACCAGGCTGTTTACATCGTCCCCGATTCCCATCTTGTCGATCCAGCGGCCCTTATCCTGCTGGGTCTTCCATCCAAGATCAACCGCAACCTCGTCATCCGCCGGCTGTGACTCCAATGTAATCGTATCCACCTGGGTGGTTTTTGCCGCGCCAAACACCGTTCCGCCGGAAATTCCGATCGCCGCTGTCAGCGCAAGAAATATCGCACATAAGCGTTTTCGCATGCAAAAATCTCCTTTTAAAAATCAAATTCCACACCTGGGTCAGAAAGACCCACGCTTATATGTATAGTACCATACTTTACACAGCTTGTCACTGAAAAATACGCGCTGACGAAATTTTGCCACAAAAAATCCCGGCCAGCCGCATTTCTGCCGCCAGCCGGGAACTTATTATGTGCTATCCTGTTTAATGATTGCTGATTTCAGCACATCGCGGTATTTCTGAACTGCTTCTTCCGGCTGCTTTCCATCTTCATCCTGCGATCCAAACGGTAATGCAATCTCCGTAGTATCCAGTTCTTGCAGTTGTTTAGGGTTTACAACTGCTTCGCCGCCGTAGATCAAGTAATTAAACGCATCCGCAAACACAGAATTATCTTTCATATAGGCTTTGGTCACGGTATCAGCTAATCCCATTGGCTTACACCTCCTTGTCGTAGTCAATAGTAGCTTTTGTCCGCTATTGTAATTCTATCTTACCATAAACCACCCATCATATCAAGCTGTGCAACTCCCTCAAAATCCTTAAATTTTCACGAACAGTTGTCCATAATATAACATTGTCGTTGATGTTATATCATGGACAACCGCTTGATGCTACTTTCCTGCCGTGCTATACTTATCTCATACAAAATTGTCAAGAGGGAGTGCATTATCATGAGCAAAAGACTTGTCGCCTATTTTTCTGCCAGCGGTGTCACCGCAAAAGTTGCCGAAAATCTGGCAGATGCTATCGGTGCAGACGTTTTTGAGATTCAGCCGGAAATTCCTTATACCAAGGCCGATCTGAACTGGATGGACAAGAAATCCCGCAGCACCATCGAAATGAGCGATCCGAACTCTCGCCCTGCCATCGCCGCCAAACGTGATAACATGGACGAGTATGACACCATCTTTGTCGGCTTCCCTATCTGGTGGTATGTTGCTCCCACCATCATCAATACATTTCTGGAAAGCTATAATCTGAAAGGTAAAACGATTATCCCCTTTGCCACCTCCGGCGGCAGTGGTATGGGCAAGACCAATGAAAAACTTGCGCCAAGCTGCTCTGGTGCAAAGTTGCTGCACGGCAAAGTGTTTAATGCCTATTCCAGCAAGACCGACTTGTCTGCATGGGTAGAAACGCTCAACCTCTAACCCTCACATTTCTGCGGAATGAAATGCCCGCCTGGTCGAGAAGATTTACGAATCCTCTCACCCAGACGGGCATTTTCCTTTTGTGCTTTTCCTTAATCTATATTCATACTGCCTTACAACTCACATATTTTTTCCCATTCATATTTAGGGTCTGTAAAATGTCCATACTTAGATGTCGGATAGTATTTTGTAAATCTCAAATTAAGTCTTTCAATAATGGAATTTGGAGAAAAGTCAAACTTGCTTTTCACAAATTTCGTAATTTTCTCTGAATATTCTCCATCCGCTGTAACAACTATCATTGCAGGTCTATCCTCACCAAAGTTGTATGAAACTGCCACTTGACATTCTGTCGCAAAGTCGTTTGCGACAAGCGACTTCGCGACATATCGACACATATATGCAGCACTTCTATCAACTTTTGTTGGATCTTTTCCCGAAAAGGCACCACCATGCGGTGCCAGTCCACCATAGGTATCAACTATTATCTTTCTTCCTGTTAATCCTGTGTCGTTACTAATTCCACCTTTGATAAAATATTTATCTGTATTTACATCAACCACTGCTCCATCCAAATTTATCACTTTTTTGATGGCTTTTTCCAATTCTTCCATGTTACACTTCAATGGATGTTGCACATTCACTGTCACGCGTTTCAGCTTTCCTTTTTCTACAACCGCTTGTACCTTTCCATCAGGCAAAAAGATTTTTGTCTTTTCTCTCAACTCATCCAATCTTTTCGCTATGTCGTTGACTAACCAATATCCATATGGAAGATAGTTGTATTCTGTTTTACACGCGTACCCATACATCACGCCTTGGTCGCCCGCGCCACCTGATTTTATCGCATCCCCCAATTGTTCCGACTGTTGGGATGTTAAATTTATAACTTCTATATCCGAAGTTCCTGTGATTTCGCAATATGTTTTTCGGCTAAGGCTTTCAATTTCAATCTCCTCACTAGATTTAATCTCCCCAGCCACAATTAATTTATTTCTCGTTCCCAAACATTCGATTGCCGTATGTGCCATTTTGTCTTTCTCTAAATAAGCATCAAGAATCGCATCACTAATTTGGTCACATATTTTATCCGGGTGTCCTCTAAGTACACTTTCAACTGTATATGTTTTCTCACAATATTTCATAGCGTCTTTTTATTTCCTCCCATTCTTCCGTAAGTCTTTTGTTTTCAGCTTCATAAACGGAATCGCTAAGTGGAGCTTTATTATATGCCAGTGTTGTTTCATAATCCAGAAATAT
>CAVIYT010000083.1:0-9284 GCA_963646925.1 Paludibacteraceae bacterium | reverse complement strand
GCCCTCTCGCAGACTCCAGCAACTTAAAAGGGATGCCGTCGGGCACACTCCCCGACAGCATCCCCAATATTCAGAACCTAATGCTCTTATGCAGTTTTCGCAAACCGCAAACTGTCATATTTGAGGTTCGCTTCAAACTACCAAGCGATACCCTGAGCCATCATAGCATCAGCAACCTTCTGGAAGCCAACCATGTTAGCACCAGCAACCAGGTTGTAGCCAAGGCCATACTTCTCAGCGCACTCAGCAGAACCATCGTGGATCTGAGTCATGATCTGATGAAGCTTGGAATCAACTTCCTCCGCTGTCCAGGAGATTCTCTCACTGTTCTGGCTCATCTCAAGAGCGGATACAAGAACACCACCAGCGTTAACAGCCTTAGACGGAGCAACAACCATGTTCTTCTGATCCATTAAGAATCTAAGAGCTTCGTTTGTTGTCGGCATGTTAGCAACTTCGATGTAGTATTTGATGTTGTTAGCAACGATTCTCTTTGCCTGTGTAAGGTCGATATCGTTCTGTGTAGCACACGGCATGATGATATCAACTTTCTCGCCCCACGGCTTGTCTCCAGCTACGAACTTGCAACCGAACTTGTCAGCGTAATCCTGAACTTTGTTACGTCCAGATGCTCTCATCTCAAGCATGAAGTCGAACTTCTCCTGAGTTGTGATTCCGTCCGGATCGTAGATGTATCCATCCGGGCCAGAAAGTGTAACAGCCTTAGCACCTAACTGAGCTAATTTCTGTACAACGCCCCAAGCTACGTTACCGAAACCTGCAACTGCAACTGTCTTGCCCTGTAATGTATCATTCTCATGTTTCATAACAGCTTCAAGGTAGTAAACAGCACCGAAACCAGTTGCCTCCGGACGAATTAAGGAACCACCGAAGGAACGAGCCTTACCTGTTAATACGCCGTTCTCAAAAGCACCTTTGAGTTTTCTATACTGTCCATACAGATAGCCAATCTCACGTCCGCCAACACCGAGGTCACCGGCCGGAACGTCTACGTCCGGTCCAATGTGACGATATAACTCAGTCATGAAGGACTGGCAGAATCTCATAACTTCTCTGTCGCTCTTGCCGTTCGGATCGAAATCGGAACCACCCTTAGCGCCGCCGATCGGAAGTGTTGTTAAGCTGTCTTTGAATGTCTGCTCGAAACCTAAGAATTTCATGATGGAAAGGTTTACGTTCGGTGCGAATCTTAAACCTCCCTTGTACGGTCCAATTGCTCCGTTGAACTGTACACGGTAACCTGTATTTACATGAATGTTTCCGTTGTCATCCTCCCACGGAACACGGAACTCGATAACTCTCTCCGGGATTACCATTCTCTCAAGAAGGGCAACCTTCTCATACTCCGGATGTGCGTCTACAACCGGACCTAAGGAAGATAATACTTCTTCTACAGTCTGGCAGAACTCCGGCTCGTCAGCATATTTAGTTTTTACGTCCTCGATTACCCTCTCAACATACTTGCTCATCTCGCAAATACCTCCTTAAATGTTGGTTCTTAAACCCCTGTGCTATTTTGCACTAATAAAAGACTTTTCGCCGCTCACGAATCTCAAATCAAGTCCTTAATTGGATCTTCGAGAAAACTTTTGTATCTTTTGTATATACAGTTTAAATACCATATATAATACGTTGTTTTCACTATGTATACAGGATTTCTCGCTGTATTGCGTGATTTGAAAACTTTCGCATTTCCCTCAATACGAATCTTCCAAATCTCTTGATTTATTTAAGACTCATTTCGCTTACGTCCTTTATTTGTCCTTATTCTAACATACCCTTTTGACTTTGTCAACAATCTGTGGTACGATTCTTACAAACGCTGATTTATCGACATGCCTGTCACAAATAGCATGTCCTTATATATAGAAAAAGGAGGTTCGACCATGATCAGCATCAGCATCATAAGTCCTTTAAAATCAATGGCTGTCATCGATAAAGCGATCGAACACAACGATTTTGGATGTGTATTTCACAAGTATGTATACGAACACCTGGAGGAAATTAAAGACATATATGAACAGTGTAAAGATATCTCCGATGTGCTGTTTTTCTCCGGGGAACTGGGGTATTCCTATATTCTGACACATGTGGATGATTTAAAGGTTCCCTGTACTTTTATTTCCTATACAGAGAAGACTCTGCTGTCCATTCTTCTCAATTTCGTGATCCATTACCCGGATGTTCCATTAAACAGGCTCTATATCGATTTTCTGACGCCGGTAAATGATTTCATGAATTTGAAGAAGTACCTGGATCCGGAACACATGCCTTATTGTTTCGAGAATCCTGTCTATAATTATGAAACATTAAAAGAGCGAGCTGTGGAACTCTGGAAGAATAAGAAGATCGATATGATGTTCACGAGAACCACGAACCAGCTGGAGGTTCTCAACAAACTTCAAATTCCCTACATCCACTTTCTTCCCACAGAGGAGATGGTCCGGGACTCCATCCGCCATGCGGTAAACTCGATTCGTTTAAAGCAGAAGAGCCAGCTCAACAAGCTCGTGATCCTCATAAAGCTCGTCTATCCGGACAATATCTCCTCTCAGGATCGGGAATATTTAGAGATCACGCTTCACAAATATCTCCTCGATTTCCGTAAAGAGTACGCGTACGACTTCTCGCTCCACGCGGTCTCCAACCGGTTTGAGCTGGATCTCGACAGTGATCTCTACAAGAGCAGTTTCAGCCGGATCCAGGACCTCATCGCCTTCCTTGACCAGAAAGGCGACCTGGAGTTCCGTCTCGGCGCCGGATTCGGAAAATCGCTTGGTGAGAGCCATTACCAGGCGGATCTCGCGCTTCAGGAAGCCGTTAAATATGGAAAGAACGACGGTTTCGTGATCTCCGGCGAGGACAACGCCCTCACTGGCCCACTCTCCCTAACCAGGTCTTTAAATTACAGCTATTCCAACACAAAAGCCCTGGATTACTCCCAGAACAACGGAATCAACGAGAGCAATCTCTTAAAGATCGTCGGCCTCTTCCAGATGGATAAGGACACGATCATGACAGCCGCCTCCCTGTCCCAGTGGCTCAACATCACAAGCCGCAGCTGCAACCGTATTTTACAGCAGCTGCTCGACTCCAATTTAATAGAAGAGATCGAGTCGCAGAAGCAGGAAGGGAAAGGACGGCCGACGAGACAGTACAGGTTCTGCAAGAACAACTTTATACGGACATTCTTTTAAAAGCGTTTAGCCGACCGTGCTCTGGACATTTTTTCCTTCCAGACACGGTCTTTTGCAATATAAAAGAATGTTCCTCGGCACATTCCCGAGCTGAGTGCGGTCGCCTGCGACGATCTGCATCTTCGCGCGAGCGCGCATCATTGACCCATAAAAAAGCCGCCGGGACTGCATCCTTTCCCAGCGGCATTTTTTATGTTTATGTCAGAACATTCTTGTTTGATTTTTCTTATGCTAATGCAGCAAGTTCTTTTCCAAGTGCCTTGCAGTTCTCAAGAGCATCGTCGTCCGGAGTTTCCTGGCAGATAACGCCCTCACCGCCGACAACAGTTGCGCCTGCAGCTTTCATTCTGTCTTCCCAGTCTCTCATCCACTGGCCATCTCCCCAGCCGTAGGAACCGAAAAGACCGATCTTCTTGCCAGCTGCGAAAGCCTCAACCTCTGTTACGAACGGCTCCATCTCGCCTTCCTCAAGAACCTCAGCTCCCATTGCCGGGCATCCAAGTGCGAATGCGGAAGCTTCCTTTAAGTCGTCCATAGAAACGGAAGAAACATCTGTAACAACAGCTTCCTTACCTGCCTCTGTGATTCCCTCGCCGACTGCTGCAGCCATAGCAGCTGTATTTCCTGTCTGAGACCAGTATGCAACAATAACCTTATCCATTTTTAATTTCCTCCTGAAATTTGTTTTGCGGTAATTCGGACCTCGCCGTCCGCCGCTTTTTTATAATTGGAACCGGCGGTATTTAAGATGCCGCCAGGATATCCCTGATTTCGTTTCCGTTTCCGGTCATGGAAATCACATAATCTCTCGCCCGGTCATACGCCTCAAATGTCTTCAACGTATCTTCCAGGTTTCCATATACTTTCCAATATCCGGAATACAGAAAATCTCTGCCCTCTTTTTTGATGAATCCCTCTACATCCACCGGCGGGTATCCGAGAACAAGACCGATCTCATGCGGGAATCCCCGCTTTCCGTCCATGTGTTCCTGATAGCCGTCCGCAATGCGGTCCAGAGTTTCCTCAAGATCAAGATCCTCATATCCAAAGGACGCCATTAATTTTTTTACATCTTCCCGTTCCAGGTACGCCGCGAGCATTCCCGGGCGGTAAAGCAGGATCGATAATCTGCCGCGGAATTCATAGAGAACCCGGCAGCACACCGGTGATCCTTCAAAAAGTTTGAACACTTCTTCTTTCTGATCCGCACGTACATTTAAAAGGTTTGATAATTTGATGCCCGTGAGAAGCGGCGCACACTGTAAAACGACCTGCTTCCTCGTTCCATTGACCGGGAGCTTCTGTACTGCCCCGAAGATCTCTTCACTCATGCGTCTTACCGCCTTTCTCTCCTAATTTCACATCATATCATCCCACCGGCTGTTCCGGTTTATGCGCTGTGCTTTTCAAGAATCTCAGCAAGTGCTGTGCCGCTGCTTGTATGACAGCGGACGATATCGGTACGATTCTCATCCACCTCATCTAATACGCAGCGTACCATCTTGTGGGATACTGTGTTTGTAAACAGGATCAGAAGATCCGGTCTTCCGATCAGTTTGTCAAGTCCGGTCTTCATCTGGGTGAAGACTTTCGCTTTATATTTATGATTTTCACAAATTTCTTTATACTGTCTGACCATACGGTCATGTCCGCCAATAATAACAACGCTCATGAATTTTTCCTCCTTTGCTCAAGGGTTAGCTCTGTCTAACTGATGGTATAAGGTTAGCATAAACTAACTTTATTGTCAATATCTGTAATTGAGACTTTTTCTCATTAAGTTAGTTTTGACTAATTTTATATTCAAATATTTTTTCTCAATAGAAAGAATACACTTTGACTCAGTTGGCGGATTATGTTATACTTGGAAGAAGAATGATAAAGTTCCGTTTAACTGATAATGATCACGGACAACGTTATAACTTTCCGGCGTTTACAGGCTTGTGCTGAACTTATTGCACGGCTGTGTTTTTTTAATGATGGCTTTTCGTACGTCAATGCACGGAAAAGTTTCTAACCATGTTACACGATATATGGGGGTAATTACTTGAAAATCCAGGAATCTGCAGAAAACTATCTTGAGACAATTTTAATGTTAAGCGAAAAACAGCCATATGTGCGTTCCATTGATATCGCAACCGAGCTCGGCTTCTCCAAACCAAGCGTCAGCGTCGCAATGAAGAATCTCCGGGTCAACAACCTGATCCTGGTAAATGACGAGGGACATATCACACTGACCGACGAAGGCCGCCGGATCGCGGAGACGATCTACGAGCGCCACACAGCCCTCTCCAAATGGCTGATGGATCTCGGTGTCAGCGAGCAGACCGCTCTCGATGACGCGTGCCGGATCGAGCATGATATCAGTGCGGAGAGCTTCGCTGCAATCAAAGAACATATTAAAAAATATTCTTCCGAAACGAAGAACTGATCCACCCGAAACTATCCGCCAAAAGTTTCAGCGTTATTATGAAGATCCTTTGAAAATGTTGGGAACATATCCTTTGTGTTTCCAGCATTTTTTATGTAAAAAAGTGCAGGAATCATGTACTATCTTCGTCCATGACCCTGCACTTTCCACTTTTCATATTCTGACTTCAAATCAATCTTTATAAGCGAACCCCACAAAGGACAGCTCGCATCCGCCTGCCACGCGTCGGAAAATATTTACGACAGTGCTCATCACATCGACAAACACATTATCCTTCGTCTCAACTCTGACCTTGCCATCGGCGATCTCTGCATCTTTAATATCCGGGAGCTCCAGCACTTCCCGCATGATCTCTGATGCTTCCTGCTCTGAAATTTTCTTTGAAAGCTGATAAAATCTTCCCATAATTCTGCTCCATTTCCCTCCCGGAGAAGTATGATACAAAACAGCTGTAATCTTTTTTTGCGGCTGCCTGTTAGGTATCTCTAACTATTTTTATCATACTCTTTTTTGCGGAAAATGGAATATTTTTATTGAGAACCTTTCTCATTAATCAGAATTATTTTTTCATCCACGGACAGAAAATTTCGGTCCGCAAGACCTCTATTTTATCCACACGCCGCTGGCATTCACCTTATATCCATCCGGTGTGGTCGTGTTCGTCAGCATATACCCGTCGGCGCCCATGTAATACCAGAGCCCACTCACCGGAGACTGGAACCAGGCATTCGTGAGGTAACCGCCGGACTTCCTGTCCACCCACCAGCCTTTGGAGTTGCTCTTCCACTGGTAGAGCGCGCCTTTATTGTAAAGATACATATTGGAGAGAACGTCCGACGCGCAGACATTGTTGATCACAAATCTCTGTCTCCATGTCTTTCCGTCGGAATCCTTCGCCTGGATCTCAAAAACCCCCGCTTGTCCGGTGTAGGAAGACTTTCCCTCAGACTTTCTCGCGTCCCAGTTCAATGTATACTGAAGTGTGCCGCCCTTTTTAACGGTGCCTAGAGACGCATTAAAATCCCGGATCGGATTTCCCATTCCGTCATATGCCTTTACCGTGTATGTCGCGCTGGCTGCCGCCTCCGTAAAGGTCACCACAGCGCCCTTTCTCACGATCGGCGCGTCCTCCGTCTCTTTCTTTCCTGATGTATTCGTCACAGTCACACTCGTCGTTCCCACATAGGAACTGTCCGCGCTCTCCACCTTCCAGGAAAAGCTGGCAAACGCCGTGATCTGGAAAGCCGCCGCGAAGACGCAGGCAAAAATGGCTGTCTTGATTGATTTTCTCATAGTGATTCACCTCACATAATTTTTGCGCACACTCCATTATAGCTTATCTCTGAACGAAATGCAACTTGACGAGTCTTACGCTTCTCTTATGAAAAAGTGGCAAAATGTGGGCTGGAAGAAAATGCCGTGAGAAAATATTCTCTGAATCTTGAAACCACTTTCAGCATATGCTATAATGCTATTAGGCTAAAAGATAGAAGCTATCCATGTCGGACGGCAAAACGAAAACCCTGGAGCTGCAACTCCAGGGTTTTCTATTCTTTTTGGCATGGTGAATAAAACCATAGGCTGATTACCGACTATTTATCACTTGTCCAACCATTTGCAAATGAGGTGGCTGACCACACCTGCCGTAACAGCGATAATAAAAGATAGAAACAACTCCATGTCGAACACCTCCCTCCTGTACCTGTCCAGGAGGCGGTAACACTATTATTTTACCATATACACCTTTTTAGCACTATTTTTTTCATCATTTTATATAGTATGTTTCCAATATTTTCTGTAAAATACTCCTAAAGTCAAGTGACCGGGCAGGATCCATAAGAATCCCACCCGGTCACCCGACTTAATATTTTATTTCGCCCAAACTCCATCTGAGTTTACATAATAATTTCCAATTCTTGTTCTTCTCGCAAGAACGCCCTTATTTCCATCAGACTCCTCATGGAAGTAATACCAATTATCCCCAATCTTCTGCCAGCCGGTCAGCATTCTACCTCTTGTGCCGTCCGCGATCGGATAGAGATAGAACTTGTTTTCATCCTGTGTCAGCCAGTCTGTTTTCATGGTTCCGTTTTCATCGAAATAATACCACTCAACTGTACCGTTATACGGAAGTTCAGCCCATCGATTACAGAACATTGCGCCCTGCTTGTCACCTGCATTCTCAGTAAAGTAATACCAGATATCGTTGATATACTGCCATCCTGTCAGCATCTTTCCAAGCTTTCCATCAGACTTTGGATTCAGATAATACCATGTTCCATTTTCCTGATACCATCCAGTTACAAGATAACCCTGAGCGTTAAAGCGGTACCATGACTTCTCATTCTGGTATGTCAGTTCTTTCCAGCAGTTCGTATACCAGGTTCCGTCCGCTGCCTTGCACTTCCAGCCCTTTGCATCCTGCATCCAAGCACCGTCTGCGCCGATATTTCCGACATCAGCTCTCACCGTTGCCCGTCCAGAGCTGCTGTGTCCGCCGCTGCTTCCACCGGATGTCTTTTCGCCGACTCTGTAGTTCTGAGCAGCACGTTTTAAGGTTCCCGTACTCTTCTCACGGAACTCCGCACTCAATGTATGTGTTCCTGTCTGATTATTTGCTTTTAATGTCTGGCTTCTGATCGTAAGACGGGTACTTCCGGATTTTGCGTCGAAATCGACACCCTCTACAAGACGTTTACCGTCAAGAGTAAGGTTGTCCCATTCCTCGATTACACCGACAGATGTCATTGTATAATCATTGTTGTCGCTCAGTAAGATATCTGGAACCCGCTCTTTCAGGTCATATCCCTGGTCGACTGCACCGTCTACGTTTGCGTCGGTGTTGTCTACAACCTTCAGTGTGAACTCTCTTGATGCTGTTCCAAAACTTCCGTAACTGTTTTTCATCTGGACTGTGAATGTGAATTCACCTGTCTCCAGCGGTACGCCGTAGAGCTCTCCGTTCGGCTTTAATTCCATTCCGCTCGGAAGTTTTCCGGATGTAAGCTTGTAACTTACCGTATTAAAATCATACTTGTTGGTGTTCTGGATCATGGATCCGTAATGAACGTATTTGACTGCGTCCGGAATCTCCTTTGTGACGATACCAGGGTCACCAACTACACCAGTCAGTGTGATGACCATGATCGGCTTTCCGTTTTCCTTAATCGTCAGTGTTCCATCAAGATCCTCACCGTTTGCCTCGTCTTCATTACCCACTTCCAGTTTGATTTTTGCAAGGTTCATATCCCGCTTTCCATCACTCCACTGGAATCCCGAAAGATCATGCGCTCCTTTTAATGTCCAGTAATCGTTAAGAAGCACAGCTCCGGATTCAAAGGATGAACCGGATGCTTCCACCGATAATTTACTTAAAGCTTCGGTTCCCATGTTTACTAAAAGAATTCTGTGCTCGTAATCATGGATACCGTTTAACATTACCTCACGGGTCGTATAAGTAACCCCGTTCTCTTCTCTTGTCTCCGCGTTTTCATCCGCAAGGCTGTTCATATAAAGCCAGCTCTCGCCCTGCTTAGGTTTGATAACCTGCAGCCAGTAATTCTTTGCGCTCTCAAAATTCTCTGCTGATGCCGTATAATGGACAGGTCCATTGGAGAAATCATGCTGGCTTACAC
>CAVIYT010000082.1:0-9538 GCA_963646925.1 Paludibacteraceae bacterium | reverse complement strand
GATTATAAGTATTAACAAAAAATTAAGAAGAATCCTTCCGCACCTGACTGCCATGCAGCAGAAAAAATGCACCCTGGCCATCCTCATGCCGGGGAGCAGTCGTCTGCGTCAGCCTATATATTCAGACAAATGCACATGATCAACTTTTGATGGATAATACGGAAGTTACTGTTACATTTAACAGAAAATCCTTGACTTAAACCAAGGTTTAACCTTTATAGTAGAATTAAGTCAGCCTGTTCCCTGGATTGTACGGATAGTATCCCCAGTTTCGCGGATCAAGGAGACAGGAGGGAAAGGAGTTACTTATGGAATACAGAGTAAATAAGAGGACCGGAGACAAGATCAGTGTCATCGGTCTCGGAACAAGTTATATTGGGACGGCGGAGAAGAATGAGGCGGTCAAGGCGCTCACATATGCCCATGAACACGGAATCAATTTCGCGGACCTGGCGACAGCAAACGCGGAGACATTTGGTTATTACGGCGAAGCTCTCGCGGATGTCCGGAAAGAGATGATCTACCAGGTCCATTTCGGGGCGAACTATGAGACGGGAGAGTACGGCTGGACCACAAACCTGGAAAAGGTAAAACGCCAGATCGACTGGCAGTTGAAGGAATTAAAGACGGATTATATCAACTATGGTTTCATCCACTGCCTGGACGAAAGATCCGACTGGGAGACATATCAGAAGAACGGGGTTCTGGATTATCTTCTCGAGATGAAAAAACAGGGAGTTGTCTGTCATATCGGTCTTTCCACCCACACACCGGCACTGGCGGAAGCCGTCATCGATACCGGCGTTGTGGACCAGATGATGTTCTCCATCAATGCGGGCTACGATTATCACCACGGGGATTACGCAAATGGAAGCGCGGGGGAGCGCATGAATCTCTACAGACGATGCGAGAAAGAGGGCATCGGCATCACCGTCATGAAGCCGTTCTCCGGCGGACAGCTCCTGGACGCGAAGACATCCCCATTCGGAAAGGCGCTGACACCGTACCAGTGTATCCAGTATGCCCTCGATAAGCCGGGCGTTCTGACCGTAGTCCCTGGTGTAAAAAATACAGAGGATGTAAAGTCCCTGCTTCATTTCTTCGATATTCCGAAGGAAGAGCGGGATTATTCGGTCATCGGCGGCTTCACGCCGAAGGACGCGGCGGGTGTCTGCGTATACTGCAACCACTGCCAGCCATGTCCGAAGGGACTGCAGATCGGCCTGATCAATAAGTATTATGACCTGACAAAGGCGGGAGATACGATGGCGGCAGACCACTACGCAAAGCTTGACAAGCATGCGTCCGACTGCGTGAGCTGCGGCCACTGCGACAAGCGCTGCCCGTTCCATGTGGTACAGACGACAAGAATGAAAGAGATCATGGAGTATTTCGGCAAGTAAAATCTGGGATTTTTCAAAAAATAATAGAGATTTACAGATGGAAAAGGCTGCTGCAGCGATAAGAACATTATCGGACAGCGGCCTTTTCCTATATATAAGGCAGAAACTATTCAGAGAAAAATACAGGCCCGCTGTGGAACCGAATTTTTTGGCTTATGGGAATCATATAGGTGCAGTGTTGGTGAAAAGTATGTCCGGACAAAGGGGATTCAAATACATATACAGCAATATGCTGGCACTACCAATTTCGCCGCAGTAAAATATATGTCGATTCTGCACAAAAATAGCAGAAATATGGAACGGAATTATACAAAATCACAGGATTACACAAACTATCGCAGTTTTGTCCACTGTTAAAATTTCCTGCGCGCCGCTATAATAAAAGTACAAAATGAGTCGTGAGAGAAACAAGATGACCCAGTAAATGAAGGAGGAAAAGTTTTATGAGAAAACGTACTTTGTCATTGGCACTTGCAGTTTCCATGGCAGCGATGTCCCTCGCAGGATGCGGCGGAAGCGGAACAACAGCTACAACAGCAGCGGCAGGCGGTGAGACCACAGCGGCAGCAAGTGAAGCAGCAACAGAGGCAGCAGCCACAGATGATTCCAATCTTTCTGATGTTGAAAAGATCATCAAGGAAGCAGAAGGAATGTCCATGGAGGAGTTAGCAAAGAAAGCCATCGAAGAGTCCAACGGAAAGACCTTCTACGGCGTCGGCAACTCCAGCCGAGGAAAGAGCGCACTGCCGTTATTCATCGAATACCTGCAGTCCATCGATCCGTCCTACACGATGGAATATGAGTGGCAGCAGCCGAAGAACAACAAGATCTTTGAGCAGCTGACCGCGGACTCCTTAAAGACAGAAGGAACCTTCGCGATGACCCTGATCCAGGATGGTAACCAGATCGAGTCCAAGATGGTTCAGCCGGGAATCTTAAAGACCTACATCCCGAAAGAGTGGGCAGAGGCAAACGGAACAACACCGGACGCATATCAGGGATTCCTTCCGTTACAGACATTGAACAAAGTATTTATGTATAACAGCACAGGAAGCGCTGAGTACAAGAACTGCTGGGATTTCGTAGCAGAGGGAGTTCACCCGTTATACATGGATATCGATTCCGAGATCGTCGGCAAGAACTTCTTATACATGCTGACAGAAGATAAGTATGCAGGATGGTTAAAGGATGCTTACGATGCTCTCGATGATACAAAGAAAGCATACTTCAAACCGGTCATCGACGAGATGGCAGCAGACGCGGAGGACCTCGGTCTTGGTGAGAACGGTGCTTACGCCCTGGCATGGATCAAGCTCTGGGTTGAGAACTACAACGAGCAGACAGACGATGGCCCGATCTGCAACACACTTGTAACTGATTCCGCAACAGATCAGGCTGGATTATTAGTTTACTCCAAACTTCGTTCCGTAGAAGAGTCCGCAGGCGTTTCCTTAAACAACATTAAGGTTGCAGCTTACGAGGACGGATACAAGGGAATTGGAGGCTTTGGTTACTGCCATTACCTCTTCGTTACAAACAACAGCCCGCTTCCGTGGACAGCATGCGCATTCATCCAGTACATGACATGTACAGAGGACGGATTCTCCGCATGGGGCAAAGATATGGGCGGCTACTCCGCTAACCCGGAAGTTGCAGCAGCGATCGAGGAAACTTACCAGCACAGCAAGGGCGGCTACAACGAGGCCGGCGAAGACGAGTTCCCGTGCAAGGACGACCGTGGATATGACTGGTGGACAACAGACGGCGAGTTAGTTCTGGAAGATCCGGACTACTGCGCATCCGTTTCCTTCACAGTCGGCAGTTGGATCGAACTTCTCACGAAGTACAGCGACTCTGCAAAGTAAAATCTAATTGACACTTTCGAGGGTGCCGTACATGTGTGCGGCGCCCTCATGTTACATATGGCATCTGCCGTAAAAGAAAAGCGGCATCCATGTTTTAAATGAAAGGAGCGGACAATTCTGTGAACAGATACAATCGTGTAAAAACATATTTTTCAAAACCGCAGAACATCATCCTTCTCCTGTTCGGCATCGTACTGACATTCTCCACCGTTGCGCCGATCATCGCCATCGTAAAAGATACGATCACGATCCATCCGGGTACCATCGACGCCCACCTCGCGGGAAAAGCGTCCGGTTACACCCTGGTCAACTATGTGGACCTCTTTACAAGCCGTCTGGCGAAGACAAACCTCTGGAAGCCGTTATGGAATACGATCCTCTTAGCAGTCTTTACATGTACGATCTCCATCCTCTACGGCGGAACCTTCGCGTTCTTAGTCACAAGAACGAACCTGAAATTCAAAAAGTATTTAAGCTCCATCTTTATTTTCCCGTACATCATGCCGCAGTGGACACTGGCTGTTGTATGGCAGAACGTATTTAACAGCAACGCGGTCGTTGGTACATCCAACGGACTCCTCGCATCCTTAGCCGGCATCTGCATGCCGAAGTGGTGGTGCCAGGGATTATTCCCGAGTTCCGTGGTCTTAGGACTTCACTACGCGCCGTTTGCGTACATCCTGATCGGCGGAATCTTTAGGAACATGGACGCCAACCTGGAGGAGGCGGCGACGATCCTCGATACACCGAAGTGGAAGACGATGTTCCGCATCACGCTTCCGATGGTAAAACCGGCGATCCTCTCCACGATCCTTCTCGTATTCGGAAGCTCCATGGGAAGCTACCCGGTACCGCATTACCTGGGACTTACCACACTTTCCACGAAGTACATCTCCTTAAATTCCAAATACACCGGTGAGGCGAGTATCTTAGCCATCATCATGATGATCTTCGGTGTGGCGATCCTCACGATGAACCAGGTGAGCCTAAAGAGCCGGAAAAACTATACGACAGTCACCGGTAAATCCGGACAGTTATCGAAGATGAACCTTGGAAAAGTCGGAAAATACGCCATCGGCATCGTGATGATCGTCTTAACGTTCTTCACAAGTATTTTCCCGATCTTCTCCTTCGCCCTTGAGACGTTCCTTCCGAACCCGGGCGACTACAGTTTCCTCTACACGAGAGACTTGAGCAACCTGACCACGAAATGGTGGATCACGAAAGAGAATATCACCGAGAACGGCATGTACGGTCAGCACGGTATCCTCTACAACAGCACGATCTGGCACGCATTCGCGGGAACACTTTTAGTCGCTGTCTGCTGTGCCCTGATCGCAGGTACCATCGGTACCCTGATCGGATACGCGGTGGCGAAGAACCGCAGAAGCCGCTGGGCAAGCTATGTAAACGGTGTGGCATTCCTTCCATACTTAATGCCGTCCATCGCTGTCGGCGCAGCGTTCTTCATCCTGTTCTCCAACGAGAAGATCAACCTCTTCAATACATACACACTGCTTATCATTGCAGGTACGATCAAGTATATCCCGTTCGCGAGCCGAAGCGCGCTGAACTCCATGCTGCAGATCAGCAATGAGATCGAGGAAGCGGCGATCATCCAGGATATTCCGTGGACAAAGAGAATGTTCCGGATCATCATCCCGATCCAGAAATCCGCGATCATCAGCGGATACATGCTTCCGTTTATGACATGTCTTCGTGAATTATCACTGTTCCTGCTCTTATGTACGCAGGGCTTCATCCTCTCGACGACTCTGGACTATTTCGACGAAATGGGCCTGTACGCGTTCTCGAGTGCGATCAACCTGATCCTGATCGTTACGATCCTGATCTTCAATACGTTAGTCAATAAGCTGACAGGTGCAAGCCTTGACGATGGAATAGGAGGAAATTAATATGCCGGAAATTACATTGAGAAATATAACAAAACGCTGGGGAAAATTCTTCGGAGTTGACCATCTGGACTTAGACATCGCGGATAATTCCTTTATCACACTGCTTGGACCGTCCGGATGCGGAAAAACAACGATCCTCCGTATGATCGCCGGTCTCGAGACACCGACCACCGGTCAGATCAAGATCGGAGACAAAGTCGTATTTGACAGCGAGGCGGGGATCAATATCCCGGCAAACAAGCGTAAAGTCGGATTCCTGTTCCAGAACTACGCGCTGTGGCCGAATATGACCGTTTACCAGAACATTTCCTTCGGTTTAAGCAATATCAAGGAAGAACTTCCGAAGTACGACTTTGACGCTATGACGACGGGCGAGCTGATCCGGGCGTTGAAGAGCGGAAAGAAGATCAAAGAGCTGGTGGAAGAGTGCCGTGATAAGAGAGGCAAACTCGACACCGATAAAGTATATCTGAAATTTATCGACGCGTTCATTCTTTCGATTTATACCGCGAAGATCCTCTACGGATACGGGATCCAGGACGCGGCAGATCCGGACGCAGCCGCAAAGGCGAAGGCGGAGGAGCTGACAAAGAAGCTTGACGGAATCAAGAAGTCTTACGAGTCCAAGGGACAGTCCTTAAATGAGGAGTATGCCGTTGTGTCCGGCGGAAAAGTCCTGACAGAAGACAGAAAACTCACAAAGGAAGAGATCGATAAATCCGTCCGCAGAGTTTCCAGGATTGTTAAGATCGGAATGTTCATGAACCGTTATCCGGCAGAACTCTCCGGCGGCCAGCAGCAGCGTGTGGCTATCGCGAGAACCCTGGCTCCGGAACCGGCAGTTCTCTTCATGGATGAGCCGCTGTCAAACCTTGACGCGAAGCTCCGCCTTGAGATGAGATATGAGCTGCAGAGACTTCATGTGGAGACGGGAAGTACCTTCGTGTACGTCACCCATGACCAGATGGAGGCCATGACATTGGCGACAAAGATCTGCCTCATCAACAACGGCGTGCTTCAGCAGTATGATGCCCCGCTTGATGTATACAACAGACCGGCAAATCTCTTCGTAGCGGACTTCGTCGGAAACCCGTCCATCAACTTTGTTGAGGCGAAGGGGAAAGAGCTGGCTGACGGAAGCTTCAGCTTTAAGATCTTAGATGATCTGGAAGCGACATTCCGCCCGAATGAGCCCATCGATATGGCGGCATGGTTCGCGAAGAGAGATAAGGACGCGGCGGATCTGGAAGCTCAGAGGATCGAGATGCTGAAGGATAAGAAGGCTGTCGAGAAGAGCAACAAGGATGAGGTATTCAAGTACCACATCGCGAAAGTCGACGAGTCCGATTACGCGGTGGAAGAGGAACCGGAGATCACGAATGCGGACTTCGTTCTGGCGATCCGTCCGGAAGCTCTGAAACTTTCCAAGGACGGCGCGGTTGCATCCACGATCTACGGCGCGATGCCGACCGGTATGGAATCTACCGTGAAGCTTAGAATCGGAAAGTACCTGCTTACCGGCGTGATCTTCGGCGGCGTTACCTTTAAGCTCGGCGAGGAGACTGGCGTGGATATCGCTGGAACGGATATTCTGCTCTTTGACAGAAAGTCCGGCAAGGCGATCACGGCTGGAAGTCTTACGGTGAAAGGCTGAGGGAGCGAAAAAGGTAAAAGGTTAGGATAAAAGAGAATGTGATGGCGGCGGAGTTGCGGGTTGGCGGTTCCGCCGCCTTTTTGCGGGAATAGGTCCGGAGAAAGCTGCCGGCGGCAGGTTCTGCGGTGAATGTGTTGCGGAATATGCGGAAATCTGGTAAGCTTGGAGACAGGAAAACAAAAGGGAAAGCGGCGGAATTTTATGGAATTTCGCTGATGGGAGTGTATGATGAGAAAAAGATTTATGGCGGTCTGCGGAGCAGTCCTGCTGGCTGGAGCTTTGCTTAGCGGATGCAACAGCGTGGCATCCGAGAATGTGAGGACGACGGCGGCGGTTGAGACTGGACAGGAGTCAGGCGCGAAGACTGCCGATACGGCGGAAAGCGTAAAGGATAATGGAGACGGGGAAGAGGCATCGGCGGGAGAAAAGCCCCATATTGTATTGCAGCAGAAAGAGGCGGAAACTTCAGCGGCAGAGACAAAACCTGCGGATCCTTACGCGGAGCTCTTAAAGGAGCCGGAAGCCATGGCGGCGAACAAGATCTACGCAAAGAAGACCGCGGAGCCGGGAAAGACCCGGATTGTCTTTGCGGGAGACATCCTGTTTGATTCCCACTACGCGATCATGGCATCCCTTTTAAAGCGCGGACAGGGGATCGAGGGCGGAATCTCCGCGGACCTCTTATCCATCATGCGGAGCGCCGATATCTTTATGGTGAACAATGAGTTCCCGTATACGACTGGCGGCGCGCCCACGGCGGGAAAGAAGTTCACGTTCCGGGCGGATCCAAAGTACGCGTCATGGCTGTTTGACATGGGAGCGGATCTCGTGTCCCTGGCGAACAATCACGCCTACGACTACGGGGAAGTTTCCCTGACGGACACCCTGGATACCCTGGAATCCATCGGGATGCCATATGTGGGAGCGGGGCGGAACCTCGATGAGGCGGTGAAGCCGGTATCCTTTATCGCCAACGGAAAGAAGATCACCTTCGTCTCCGCAACCCAGATCGAGCGGACACTTCCTGCGGACACAAAAGGAGCGACGGAGACAACACCCGGTGTGTTCCGGTGCCTGGAGATCGGAAAACTTCTGGAAGTGATCTCAGCGGCGAAGGCGGACAGCGATTTCGTCATCGTGTATATCCACTGGGGAACAGAAGGAACGGATAAACTGGACCACTGGCAGCAGGAACAGGCCCCGCAGATCGCGGCGGCGGGAGCGGACCTGATCATCGGGGACCATCCCCATGTGCTGCAGCCCATCGGCTATCAGGGGAACGTGCCGGTAGTGTACAGTCTTGGCAATTATCTCTTTAATTCGAAGACGATCGATTCCTGCCTCGTGGAGGCAGTGATCGGGGATGAGGGACTGGAATCCCTGCAGTTTATTCCGGCGAAGCAGTCGAACTGCCGCGTGGCGAAGGCGGAAGGCGCGGAGAAGGAGCGGATCATCAACTATATGAGAAGCATTTCCCCGGAGGCAGCGATCGATGACGAGGGATATATTACGAAACCGGGCGGTCAGTAACGGGAAAACTTAAGGGATAATAGATTTAAGAATACATAAAGATGCTTAGAAAGCGCATTGGAACTGTCATGTTTGTAATCGGATTCCGATGCGCTTTTTCTGCACATACGAAAGAAGGTGACAGCAGCAGAAATGGAGCGCATACGCTGCGACGATGCATGAAAACGATTCATAATTCGGATGAGAAACCATACTATTTACGATAAATAAAGACCTAAAAGGCGTATTTTAGGGGCCCGAATTTATAATCAGTTTAGAATTTACATAAATATTTAATAATTACTTGCATATATGGTGCTTTAACGTTATAATATACTACAAAATAAAAGAAGCTGCTGAACACAATGGCAGTGGAAAGGGGTTCACATATGAGTGAGAACAATCCTGTAAAGAAAAGCAGGCTTGACCGGATCCTTGATGCGATCGAGCGTGCCGGAAACAAACTTCCTGACCCAATTACCATGTTCCTTGGCCTGGCTGTGATCGTAATGATCATTTCCGCGATCTGCAGCGCGGCTGGCGTATCCGCGGTCAACCCGGCGGACGGATCGACCATCGAGGTATTCAACCTCCTGTCCCTTGACGGAATCCGCTATCTGTGGACAAATGTCATCACAAACTTCTCCGGATTTGCACCGCTCGGCATGGTATTAGTTGCCGTTATCGGTTCTTCCGTTGCTGAGAAGAGCGGTTTCCTGGTTGCAGTCATGGTCAACTTCCTCGGTGAAGCGAAGGGCTGGATCGTAACCATGGTCGTTATGTTCCTCGGAATCAACTTAAACATCGCAGGTGACGCTGGATTTATCGTTCTTCCGCCGCTTGCAGCGATCCTGTACATGTCCATCGGACGTCATCCGCTCCTCGGTATGTACACAGCATTCGCGTCCGTTGCGGCTGGTTTCTGCGCGAACGTTCTTCTCGGTCTTTCTGATGCCCTTGCATACGGATTTACTGAGCAGGCAGCACAGATGATCGACCCGAACTACCAGCAGTCCATCGCGATCAACTGGTACTTCCTGATCGTATCCTGTCTGATGCTTACAATCGTTGGAACAGTCCTTGTTGAGAAGGTTTTGGTACACCGTTTCCCGATCTCCAAGGCAGAGCTTGTGAAATATGATTTCGATGAGTCAAACTCCAAGCTTACCCCGATTCAGAAAAAGGGAATTG
>CAVIYT010000081.1:0-8894 GCA_963646925.1 Paludibacteraceae bacterium | reverse complement strand
GGAATCAGCTATGAAGTAACGGAAAGCGAAGCAAATCAGAACGGTTATACGACAACCGCCACAGGCGCAGTCGGCAGCATTGGTAAGGATCAGACTGCTGCTGCAGCATTCACCAATAGGAAGACTAGCGGTGGAGGTGACGGAGGCGGCAACGATGATGGATATGGCAGTCTGACCGTCAAAAAGACCGTTTCCGGTACCGCCGGAGATACAGAAAAAGCCTTTACCTTCACAATCAAGCTGAACAGCTCCCTCAGCGGAACCTACGGCGATATGACCTTTGAGAAGGGCGTTGCAACGATTCAGCTGAAGCATGGGGAAAGCAGCACTGCGAAAGATCTTCCTTCCGGAATTCACTATTCGGTAACAGAAAGTGAAAATGAGGGATATACCGTGAGTGCGGTTGGAGCGAGCGGAATCATCCCTGATGGAAGGACTGTTGTGGCAGCGTTTACCAACAGCAAGGATACAACCCCGGGAACACCGGATACCCAGACAACACCGGACACCCCGGGAACACCGGACACCCCGGGAACACCGGACACCCCGGGAACACCGGATACCCCGGAGAATCCGGAAATACCGGATCAGTCTGCAAGACCGTCCGCCTCGACACCGAAAACCGGTGATGAAAGCCATACAGATTTCTGGTTCGGGCTGATGGTGATCTCATTTGCGGCAGCTGCGGGTATTTGCATTTATGAAAAGAAACGCCGTTATACCGCTGATGACAAGTAAATAAATTGTGAACACGCCCCTTTTCTGATAAATTAAAAGAAAAGGGACGTGTTTGCAACATCGTCGAATGCGGATGATAGCATTGAAACAGTATGGAGATCAGGAGGTACGAAAGTTATGAAGAAGAAATTTATGAAAAAAGGCGCAGTGCTTGCATTGGCGGCAGCACTGACAGTCGGCTCTGGTTTTACTGCCTTTGCTGATGGCTGGAAAAGCAATGCAAAAGGCTGGTGGTGGGAGTTTGATGACGGCGGATACCTCGCAGACACATGGCAGTGGCTGGACGGAAACCATGATGGAACCGCTGAGAGCTACTGCTTCAATTACGACGGATATCTCTACACAAACACGACAACTCCGGACGGCTACACCGTAAACGCAGATGGTGCATGGACAGTAAATGGTATTGTCCAGACGAAGAAAGTGGAAGCAGATCCGGTATATGAGAACGAGCATGCAGAGAAAAAGGGTGAGACCATTGAGATTATCAAGGGAAGTGATGATTACAGCGGAACTTATGAGACCTCAAATGGAGTAGTCTACATGATCCAGTATGATAAGAATACAAAGACACTCCTTGTTAAGGCTGTATACAGCGGTGCATATTCCTACACGTATGAGTTTGAGTACTGTAGAAAGACGAATGATGGCTATACATATTTCGACCTTGACACAGAGGAAGGAATGGATTCCATGATGTTCTCAGGTCCTGGAGTATTGTATATTAACGGTGAGAATATCAGCAGAAAATAAAACAGGCGCACTTTTGCACTGACCGGTTGAATCATACAGAAGAAACTATTGAGGAAAAGTATGGATGAGAAGATGTTCGCGGAACTTCGCAGGCGGATGGAGATGGAAAAATATTGTGCATGTGGGCTTGACAAAGTTCTGTAATCTCCATATAATGAGCATAACTGTTCATTGCATTCACAGTTATAATAACCGCTTTTTAATATGCGGTATATAAGAGAAAAGCGATGAAGGGAACAAGTAGGAATCGGATCTGCTCCGCACAGAAAGCTGCCGGTGGATGAGAGGCGCGCGGACATCTTTTTCTGAATACATCCCGGAGCTGCACACCGAAAGTATGGGGAGATATCTTGAAAAACATGAGTAGGCTGTGACGGAACCGGCACCCGTTAGAAATGCCGGGGTCTTTTATGATGAGGACTCCATGAGCCGGAGCGTGCGAGCGTTTCGGGAACATCAGGTGGTAACACGAGCGTATGCCTCGTCCTTTTGAACGACAAAGGACGGGGCTTTTTTGTATCTGTAAAGAGAAAATTCAGTGTCGGGATCGCCGGACTGAATGGAGGCTGTCAAAAACAGTCAGGCAGCAGGTAAGAGCGCTTCGTCCGGATAGCAGGTCTTCTGAAAAGTAAGATCAAGACATGCGGAATAGAACGAAATATCCGCAAAAATTAAAGAAAGGGAGTAAACAAAATGGGAGTTTACGAAGAGTTACAGGCCCGCGGACTGATTGCGCAGGTCACAAACGAAGAAGAGATCCGTAAAATGGTAAACGAAGGAAAAGCCGTATTCTACATCGGTTTTGACCCTACCGCCGACAGCCTCCATGTTGGACATTTCATGGCACTCTGCTTAATGAAACGTTTACAGATGGCAGGAAACAAACCGATCGCGCTGATCGGCGGCGGCACAGGTATGGTCGGCGATCCGTCCGGACGTTCCGACATGAGAACTATGATGACTGTCGAGACAATCCAGCATAACTGCGACTGCTTTAAGAAACAGATGAGCCGTTTCATCGACTTCTCCGATGGAAAGGCCATGATGGTAAACAATGCTGAGTGGCTTATGAGTTTAAACTACATCGATTTCTTAAGAGAGATCGGACCGCACTTCTCCGTCAACAATATGCTCCGCGCTGAGTGCTACAAGCAGAGAATGGAGAAAGGCTTAAGCTTCTTAGAGTTCAACTACATGTTAATGCAGAGCTACGACTTCTACGAGTTGTTCCGGAGATACGGCTGCAACATGCAGTTCGGCGGCGATGACCAGTGGAGCAACATGCTCGGCGGTACAGAGCTCATCAGAAGAAAACTCGGCAAGGACGCTCACGCGATGACCATCACACTGCTCTTAAACTCCGAGGGCAAGAAGATGGGTAAGACCCAGTCCGGCGCCGTATGGCTTGACCCGAACAAGACATCCCCGTTCGAGTTCTACCAGTACTGGAGAAATGTCGGCGATGCGGACGTATTAAAGTGCCTGCGGATGCTCACATTCCTGCCGCTTGAGCAGATCAACGAGATGGACAAATGGAAAGGCAGCCAGTTAAACCAGGCGAAGGAGATCCTTGCATACGAGCTCACAAGCCTCGTTCACGGCGAGGAGGAAGCAAAGAAAGCACAGGAGAGCGCACGCGCACTCTTCGCAGGCGGCGCTGCAGCAGAGATGCCGACAGCAGAGCTTTCCGACGCAGATCTTGCTGACGGTTCCATCGACATCCTCTCTATCGTACAGAAATCCGGTCTCTGCGCATCCCGCTCCGAGGCGAGAAGAAACGTAGAGCAGGGCGGTGTTTCCGTAGACGGTGAGATCGTGAAGGATATCAAGACTGTATACACGAAAGAGCAGCTTTCCGGCGACGGAATCGTTGTAAAGCGCGGTAAGAAGAACTTCCGCCGTGTGGTTGTTAAATAATATATTGCAGAAATTATTCACGAATGCAGTATAATCCGGAAGATTGGGGTAAGTCAGAGTTTTCCGGTAAATGCGTTAATAAAAAATAAGCTGCGCAGGGGACTGGAATAAGTTCCCTGCGCGTGCTAATATGTAGCTGTCTGGAAACAGACATGCGCAGACATAACTGTGGAGAAACGAAACAGTTATTGCAAATCTCAAACAGAAAAGACGGATCTTCCATATTACTGGAAACAGAGTGGAAATAACTTTCCGCCAGAATGGAGAAAACATGGATATCTTAAACGAAGCTAAGAAAAATTTCGACTACATGGTAAGACTCAGAAGACATATGCACGAATATCCGGAAAACAGCGGTGAGGAGTATGAGACCGTAAAATACATCGCCTCTGAACTTGACGCCCTGGGCATTGAGTATGTGATTGTTCCGGAAGGCGGTATCATCGGACAGATCCACGGAGGAAAACCGGGAAAAACTGTTCTTCTCCGTGCCGATATGGACGCGCTTCCGATCCAGGAGAGCAAGACAAACCTCACAAAGGAGAAGGTCTGCATCTCCAAAAACGACGGAATCTCCCACGCATGCGGACATGATGCCCACACAGCAATGCTTCTCGCTGAGGCAAAGATCTTAAACGAGAACAAGGAAGAGTTAAACGGAAATATCGTTCTCTGCTTCGAGCGCGGCGAGGAAGCCGGCGGAAACATTAAGGAGCTTCTCCCGTATGCCGTAGAGAAAATGAAGTTAAAGATCGACACCTGCATGGCAACACACGTAAAATGGGATGTTCCGACAGGAACGATCTCTGCAGAGCCGGGCGCGGTATTCTCCGGCGCGTACGGATTTATCATCAGGCTTCACGGACAGGCCGGCCACGGCTCCCGCCCGGACCTTGCTCACAGCGTTTTAGACTGCTTCAACAATATCTACAACCACTTGAATATGATCCGCATGAAATATGTAGCTCCGACCGATATCCTGACCTGCTCTGTAGGCTTTGTAAACTGCGGAACGGTCCGCAACGTGATCCCGGACGAACTGACCTTCGGCGGTACAGTACGTACCTTCAATGTTGACGGTGCGGGTACACCGTTTGTAAAACAGTTGATGGATGTCATTGAGAAGGAGTGCGAGCTTTGCCAGTGTACCTATGAGGTTCTTCATATGCCGGACCCGCTGTTCGAGTGCCAGAATAACGCTGTGTGCAGCGAGATCGCGAAGAACGCGGTAAGAAAGTATATCGGCGAGGACGCGGTTACTGTCGCTCAGCCGTGGATGGCATCCGAGAGTATGCAGGCATATTTAAAGCTCTGGCCGGGAATCATCACCTTCACGGGCATCCGGAGCGAGGAAGTCGGTTCCGGTGCAAACCATCACACACCGGAATTCGATGTGGACGAGCGCGGCATGATCTACGGTGTTGCGGCGGCACTTGGATATGTAAAGGACTTCTTAAACTACGATAAGGAGATTCCGTTCAAACCGTTTGATGGAACCTTAAAAAATCTGGTAGAGAGAAACCTGTAATATCGAAATCGAAAAATCCCACAGGTGCAGACCGGTGGGATTTCTTCAAATTATAATATTAGCACATTCTTAGCGAACAAAACATACTTTTCTCACACAAGTCATGTTATACTAGATACAATTCGTTGCTGTATACGGGCAGGAATTATCTGAACTGAAAATTCCGTACATACAGTGGAATCGGTGGAAACCTTTACATTAAAAAGGAGAGTGATTTATTGGGAATGACGAAAAAACTGCGTGAAAAGTGGGATGAGGCGCTGCAGGCAGTGTTGCCGATTATTGCGATCGTGCTGTTATTGAGTTTTGCGATCGCGCCTATGTCCCCAAGTATTCTTCTCTGCTTCCTTCTTGGGGCAGTTCTTTTACTCGTAGGAATGATGCTCTTCACCCTTGGGGCTGAGCTTGCCATGTCACCGATGGGTGAGCGCGTGGGAAGCTGCCTCACGAAAAGCCGGAAGCTTCCGGTTGTGATCGGGTTATCATTCCTTTTAGGTTTTATTATTACAATCTCGGAGCCGGATCTCCAGGTCCTTGCGAATCAGGTACCGGCTGTGCCGAACATGACGCTGATCCTGTCCGTTGCATGCGGAGTCGGAGCGTTCCTTGTCGTGGCACTTTTGAGAATGCTGTTCTCCGTGGCACTTCCGCCGCTGCTGCTTGTATTTTACGGCGCGGTCTTTGCTCTGGCCGTATTTGTACCGAAGGACTTTTTAAGTGTGGCCTTTGACTCCGGCGGTGTAACGACGGGACCTATGACCGTACCGTTTATCATGGCACTCGGTGTCGGAATTTCCGCAACACGAAGTGACCGTCATGCGGCGAACGACAGCTTCGGTCTCGTTGCACTTTGTTCGATCGGACCGATCCTTGCGGTCATGCTTTTGAGCATGATCTTTAAAGCAGACAGCAGTGCCTACACGGCGCCTATGATCCCGGAAATTACAGATTCAAAGGAATTATTCCTTCTCTTTGCACAGGAACTCCCGGCGTACATGAAAGAGATTGCTGTCTCTCTGCTGCCTATTATTCTGTTTTTCATGATTTTCCAGGTTTTCATGTTAAAATTGACAAAAAGAAAATTAAAGAAGATCGCAATCGGCCTTGCGTACACCTATGTGGGACTCGTTGTGTTCCTTACCGGGGTCAATGTCGGATTCATGCCGGCGGGAAATTATCTCGGTCAGGTGCTCGCAACCTCCGCCCATCCGCTGTTCCTGATCCCGATCGCTATGGTTATGGGATATTTTATCGTAAAAGCGGAGCCGGCGGTCTACGTCCTGAATAAACAGGTAGAGGAGATTACGGATGGAGCGATCTCGGCGAGAGCGATGGGAATGGGACTTTCTTTAGGTGTCGCGGTTTCTCTCGGACTTGCGATGGTGCGTGTCCTCACAGGAATCTCGATCCTGTGGTTTCTTGTACCGGGTTATGCGATTGCGCTGGGGATTTCGTTCTTCGTGCCGAAGATCTATACGGCGATTGCCTTTGACTCCGGTGGAGTCGCATCGGGACCGATGACAGCGGCATTTCTGCTCCCGATGGCGCAGGGCGCCTGTTCCGCACTCGGCGGAAATATCGTAACGGACGCTTTCGGAGTTGTAGCGATGGTAGCGATGACCCCGCTTATCACGATCCAGGTCATGGGGCTTATATCCAGAATGAAGGCGAAGAGCAGTGTGCCGGAGGGAATGTCCGTGGCAGATGGACAGACATCGGCATATGCGGCGTTCGAGCTGCTGGATGATGATGCGATTATTGAGCTGTAGGCAGCTTTTTGGCAGGTTTGCGCGTGTATTGCGCTGACCATAGGAGGTTTTATGGGCGAATTATATTTAATGGCGACGATCAGCGACCGGAACCAGAGCCGGAGATTCCTCGCTTTCTATAAGGAGTACGGAATTTCCGTCACATTCCTGACGCTGGGACGCGGAACCGCGGCGTCGGAGATTCTTGACTCGTTTGGACTTGAGGCGTCGGAGAAGGCGCTCCAGTTTGCGGTTGTGACGGATATCGAATGGAAAAAGGTAAAAAAAGGTCTGGAGCAGGAAATAAAGATCGATATTCCGGGAACGGGAATCGCATTCGTGATTCCGTTAAGCAGTATTGGCGGAAAGCGGCAGCTTCGTTTTTTGACCGAGGACCGAGGATTTGAGAAAAAGGAGGAGAGCAGCTTGAAGGAAACAAACTATGAGCTCCTGATCGTGATCGCAAACCAGGGCTATACAGACGTGATCATGGATGCCGCGCGCAAGGCACGCGCAACCGGTGGAACCGTGATCCACGCAAAGGGAACGGGAATGGAGAAAGCGGAGAAATTCCTGGGTGTCTCCCTGGCACAGGAAAAAGAGATGATTTTTATGGTCACGAAGAGGAAGGATAAGAACGGAATCATGCAGAGCATTATGAAGGAAACCGGGATCGAAAGCAAAGCAGGGGCTATCGTGTTCTCTCTGCCGGTGACAGAGACGGCTGGAATGCGGCTGATCGAGAAGGACGATGATGAGTTAGAAAGGAGCTGATTTTTTTGGATTCAGGGCAAGCCCTGCAGGGACTGATCGTAATTGGACTTCTGGCGTTATCCGCTTTTTTTTCATCGGCGGAGACGGCAATGATGACGGTAAATAAGATTCGTGTGCGGAATCTCGCGGAGGCGGGACTCAGCCATGCGATCGTGCTGGAGAAGATCTTAAGCAATCAGCCCAAAATGCTCAGTGCAATTTTAATAGGAAACAATATTGTTAATATTTCGGCGTCCTCCTTGATGACTGTGCTAGTCACGGATGCGTTCGGAAATAAGTATGTCGGGATCGGAACCGGTGTTCTGACACTGATGGTACTGATTTTCGGTGAAATTACCCCGAAAACATCCGCTACGATCTATTCCGAGACAATCGCATTTAAGTTTGCGAAGCCGATCTACCTGATCATGCAGGTGCTGACACCGTTAATCGCGATTGTCGATCTGCTGTCAAAGGGGGTTTTAAAGCTCCTTCATGTGGATCCGAACAAGAAACAGGACGCAATCACCGAGGATGAGCTCCGGACGATCGTTGAGGTCAGCCATGAGGAGGGCGTGATCGAGTCGGATGAGAAAAAGATGATCTACAACGTATTCGACTTCGGGGATTCTGTCGCGAAGGACATTATGGTTCCGCGTATCGATATGACATTCCTTGATGTGAATGCCACATATCAGGAGATCATGGATATTTTCCGGGAGGAGAAGTATACGAGATATCCGGTCTGTGAGGATACGACGGACAATGTCATTGGAATCGTAAATATCAAGGATCTGTTCCTGATCCCGAAGGATCAGGAATTTAAGCTCCGGGACTACCTGCGCGAGCCGTACTATACGTATGAGTTCAAGAAGACAACGGAGCTTATGGTTGAACTCAGAAAGACGATGAACAGCGTCGCGATTGTCCTCGACGAGTACGGAGCGACGGCAGGACTCATCACGCTGGAGGACATGCTGGAGGAGATTGTCGGCGAGATCCGCGATGAGTATGACGAGGACGAGGAAGACAGTATTAAGAAGATCAACCCGAAGGAATATGTGATCGAGGGGGCTATGAAGCTTGACGACCTTGATGACCAGCTCGGTCTGGATCTCAAGTCGGAGGATTACGATTCCGTTGGCGGTTATATTATCGGTCTTCTGGATCATCTCCCACAGGCGGGCGAGGAGGTCGTCAGCGGAAATCTGAAATTTGTTGTGGATACGGTGGAAAGAAACCGGATCGACAAGATTCATCTCTATATCCTTGATGAGACAAAGGAAAACGTGGAAAGCAGGGAAAATAAAGACCGGATGCAGCTCGGGGATACGCTTGGTGACGGAAAAAAGCATGACGTTACAAAGAAAATTTAACGGTTTTCGTCCTTGACAATTTTTCCCAAAACCTTTAATATGTAACTATCCAAAAGGGGAGTAGTTCAAATGCACTGTCAA
>CAVIYT010000080.1:0-7026 GCA_963646925.1 Paludibacteraceae bacterium | reverse complement strand
TTCTCTATTTTGCACAATAACTAGCAACGAACTTGAAGGGGTTCTGAACAGTTACAAATATAGTATGATAGCTATTATACCTGTATCCTAAAATAGAAATCAAGAATATGTGCCAGCGATATCAAGATTTCTCCTGATATGTTGATTTTAAAAAACTCGGCAGCTAAATCACCTCACAGATTTTCATTTTCTCTGCAAGATACTCCAACTGCCGAATCTTTTCTATTACAAATTCATATTCTATTTAAATTTCATCGAGATCCCCCGGCTCACCAAATCATGCCAGACGATCTCCCCTGTTTCCAGGGATTTTTTCACGTCGATGATTCTCTGGTTCTCTGAACCGCGGAACGCCAGCGCCACGCTGTAGAGATCCTGGACGAACTCGCCGTCAACGAGGACGTCGATCAGGCTTAACATCTCATCCGTACACTCGCATCTCGCGCGGCTCTCGCCGAGAAGATCCTTATCGAAGAGATAACCGGTATAGCACCAGATATTTTTCTTTGGGAATCTCTCCCGGACTTTCCTTAAAAACGGAAGAAGTACCCGCTGGTTCTCCGGCTCGAAGGGTTCTCCGCCGAGGAGCGATAAACCATCCACGAAATCCGGCTCCAGCGCCTTTAGTAACATCTCTTCCGTCTCTTCCGTAAACGGCTTTCCGTATCCGAAATCCCACGCCATGTCGTTAAAGCAGTTCTTGCAGTGGTGTGTGCAGCCGGATACGAATAAGGACACACGGATGCCCTCGCCGTTCGCGATATCACATGTTTTAATTTCTCCGTAATTCATTACAGGTGCAGTACCCTTTCCTTAATTTCCTGTGTTCTGCCCTGATTCCAGAACTGTGTTCCGATGTATCCGCAGGTACGTCTCGCAACGTTAAGCTTGCTCTGGTCGCGGTTTCCGCAGTGCGGGCACTCCCATACGAGCTTTCCGTCATCCTCAATGATCTTGATCTCGCCGTCGTAGCCGCATACCTGGCAGTAATCGCTCTTTGTGTTTAACTCCGCGTACATGATATTGTCGTAGATGTAGCGGATCACCTGAAGAACAGCCGGGATGTTGTCCTGCATGTTCGGAACTTCCACGTAGCTGATCGCTCCACCCGGGGACAGTGCCTGGAATTCAGACTCTAATTTTAACTTGCTGAACGCGTCGATCGGCTCAGTTACATGTACATGGTAGCTGTTTGTGATGTAGTTTTTGTCGGTTACGCCTTTTACGATGCCGAAACGTCTCTGAAGACTCTTCGCGAAGGAGTAAGTTGTGGACTCCAGCGGGGTTCCGTAGATGCTGTAGTCGATGTTTTCCGCGTCTTTCCACTTCGTACAGTAGTCGTTTAACTTCTGCATGATCTCAAGACCGAGTTTCTTTCCTTCCGGCTCAGTCAGTTTCTTCTCAATTAAGCTGTATACACACTCCCAGAGACCTGCGTAGCCCAGGGAAAGTGTGGAATATCCGTCGTAGAGGAGCTTGTCGATGGTCTCGCCTTTCTTTAAGCGGGCAAGAGCACCGTACTGCCAGAGGATCGGAGCCGCGTCGGATAACGTTCCCCTTAATCTCTCATGACGGCATCGCATCGCGCAGTGGCACAGTTCCATTCTCTCATCGAAGATCTCCCAGAATCTCTTCATGTCTTTTCTCGCGCTGAGTCCGATATCAACAAGGTTTACCGTCACAACGCCCTGGTTGAAGCGGCCATAATATTTGTGCTCACCCTCGCGGTAGTTTCCTGCGTTCGCAAGGTTTCCTTTTACATAGGAACGGTCCGGTGTCAGGAAGGAACGGCAGCCCATGCATGTATACACGTCGCCCTTCAGTTCTCGCATCTTCTTCGCGGAGATGTAGTCCGGAACCATGCGCTTTGCGGTACATTTTGCCGCAAGCTCTGTCAAATAGTAATACGGCGCGTCCGGAGTGATATTGTCCTCATCGAGAACATAGATCAGCTTCGGGAATGCCGGTGTGATCCATACGCCGGCTTCATTCTTAACGCCGAGATATCTCTGTTTTAAGGTCTCCTCGATGATCATCGCGAGGTCTTTCTTCTCCTGCGTATTCTTTGCCTCGTCGAGATACATGTAAACGGTAACGAACGGAGCCTGTCCGTTTGTGGTAAGGAGCGTTACGACCTGGTACTGGATCGTCTGGATTCCCTTTGTGATCTCTCTGCGGAGACGCTCTTCTGTGAGCTTGTCGATCTGATCCTCTGTCACAGCGATTCCAAGGTCCTTCATCTCGCCGATCACTTCCTGGCGGATCTTCACTCTTGATATCTGAACGAACGGAGCGAGGTGCGCAAGGCTGATGCTCTGTCCGCCGTACTGGTTGCTGGCAACCTGGGCGATGATCTGGGTCGCGATGTTGCAGGCTGTGGAGAAGCTGTGCGGGCGCTCGATCAGGGTCTCGCTGATCACGGTGCCGTTCTGCAGCATATCCTCTAAGTTTACAAGGTCACAGTTGTGCATGTGCTGCGCGAAGTAGTCGGAGTCATGGAAATGGATAATTCCCTGTTTGTCCGCCTCAACGATATCTTCCGGAAGAAGAAGTCTTCTCGTGAGATCCTTGCTGACCTCGCCTGCCATATAGTCACGCTGTACGCTGTTGACGGTCGGGTTCTTGTTGGAGTTCTCCTGCATAACCTCTTCGTTGTTGCACTCGATCAGGGACAGGATCCGGTTGTCCGTCGTGTTTGCTTTCCGTACCAGAGAGCGGTCGTAGCGGTAGCGCACATAATTTTTCGCGATCGCAAAAGCACCGATCGCCATCAACTGGTTCTCAACCATATCCTGGATCTCTTCTACAGACACAGCGCGTCCCAGCTTATTGCATTTGTACTCTACATAATCCGCGATATCCGTAAGCTGTTCCGGTGCCAGATATGCATTTTCTGTGGCGTTGCATGCCTTCTGGACCGCATTTACGATCTTGAGCGTGTCAAAACTTTCCTCCGCTCCATTTCTTTTGATGATCTTCATCCCTGATTCCCCGTTTCATTTCTTTGTGTTGGCAGGATTGTCCGATTTTCGCACAGCTGCCATTGCCTGTTTTTCTCTTCTGTCTATTCTGGTGAAAAACACAGCTGTCCTACAGGTCCGCGCATTTACTGCGCTGACCGTGAGCATGCTCTTTTCGGTTGCTGATAATTATCTTGGTTGTGTACACAGTTTGTTTTTTCAGAATTGTCCAGAATTTTTTATCTGATTTAGATATTTTATGATCCGTCTTCGGAAGCTGACTGCCGCCGTCTCTTCCGGCTTTCCGTTCACGCTCCCTGCGCGTTGTTTTTACTCACCAACGCGAGAACGATTCTATTATACCTGCATTGGTCACGGATTGCAAGGAGTACTGTTATATAAATAAGATATATCTAAACCATATATATGGTGAAAATTTCATAGTCCAAAACTACATCTTGTTGTTTTTTGGATGCAATCCACAAGTCTGGCACTGTTCATGAGGGGCCTGAAATGCCCCTGACAAAGCGCATCCCGCGGGCCATTTTTCTGCCGTTTTAAGCGTCCAGAAAGCCCGCGGGACTATTTTCTTTATTCTTCTTGCCTTAAATATGTCTGCGCCACTCTTCAAGGCGGTAACGCTGTCTTTTTTTCGCGTCCTCCAATTGTGCCAGCATTCTCGGAATATCTTCATTAAAAGTTCCCGCAAGCACCACATAGTTGGAGGCGTGGTTTGTCCGAAAGATCGTTCCAGGGGAATCGATGTGCTTTAAGAACAGTTCCATCTCCTCCACGATCTCGTCCGGGGTGATGAGTTCCATGTCGCCGCGCTTTACTTCCTCGTTCATCTGGGTTCCCTCGTAGAGACGCAGTGTCAGGAATGACGCGTACTCCGGATTCATCTGGTTGATGAGCTCCGCCGACTTGATGGCATGGTCCCGGATCCCTTTTCTTCCGCCGAGACCGGAGATCAGTGTCACGGAGGTCTTGATGCCGCAGCGTTTTAATTTCTGGCCCGCCGCCGCGATCTGGGCTGCCGTCACGTCCTTGTGGATATGCTCTAAGACACGGTCATCGCCGGACTCCGCGCCAATGTAGACCATCTCGAGTCCTGCTGCCGCCAATGCCTTTAAGTCTTCCTCAGATTTTGCCAGGACATCCTTTGCGGTTCCGTAGGAGGTGATCCGCTCCACATACGGGAAGTTCTTGTGGACATAAGCCAGGAGTTCTAAAAGAAGCTCCGTCTTTACCACCAGGGCATCGCCGTCCGCAAAGAAGACGCGGCTGACGTACGGCCCGTAGTAGTCGCGGCATTCGTCAAGGTCCTTCATGATCTCCTCTTTTGTCCGGACGCGGAATTTTTTCACCCGGTACATGTTGCAGAAGGTGCACCGGTTATGGGCGCAGCCCACGGTCACCTGGATAATTAAACTTCTCGCCTCGCTCGGCGGGCGGTATACGGTTCCTTCATATTCCATATAATAAGATTCCTTTCCAATTTCTTTTTTACGCCTGCTCACATGGTTCTGTAAACGTAGCGCTTTTTTATATACTTATTGATGTAAATTTTATATTTAAAATTTTTTCAAAACCCTATTCCTTTAAACTTTTAAGGAAATCCGGGTTCCATGACTGTTCCTATATCCTAGAATGCCCCAAGTCTGTCCAACCTGCTCAAAATATCTGCCCGCCTCTCGTCAAACAACAGATTTTTATTGTATTCATAATATCGTTCGCACTCATTTTCCTGTAAGAACCGCACGGCCGGAGCGCTGGAGTTCAGTTCTGTGATAAATACCACCATCTCCTGGCTGCTGCCGAAGGTTCCCTCCATGAAGTCGAAGGCATACTCCAGTGTCTGTCCGGCATGGGCGCACAAATTTTCCAGTTCTGTCCGTTCTTCCACGAACATTTCCTTAAACCGGCCGAAGATCTCGCCGCCATCAGACAAAAGCTCCGCTTTTACGGTCTGAAGATACCGGTTCATCGCCGCAGCGATATCGGCACAGCGATACTTTTCCTGTCTTGTGAGAAGTCCGGCTTTCTGTTTCTGCTCGGATAAGGCGGTGAATGCCTCGATCTGATGGGTAAAGATATCGATCGGTGTCTTCGGTGCTGCATCCGCCGGTTCTAATTTGCTTTCAATTCCGACAGCCCCCATATGTTCTGGGCTCTGGCTGTTTTCCCTGGATGCTGCCGTTTCTCCAGTTTCCATATTACTTTCTAAGCTTCCCTTGAACTTCTTCAGCTCCCCAAACAGCACTTCCAGATAATCTTCCTTCTGGGCATACGCCTTAAATTCCACATCGAGCTTCGCCAGGATCAGGCTGATAATAGAAAGCTTCTCATCAAACGGCGCTCTCGCCGCCTGCTCCATCAGGCGCTCATCCCTCTTTCCTTCCAGAACCTCGTCGATCTGGTATCTCGCCTGATACTTCTTATATAATTCCAGATAGTTTGCGAAATCTTTCGCGATCCGCGGATGCTCAATGTACTGCACCACAACTTCCCGGTCGCAGGTAAGACCCACTTTCTCACAGACCTTTAGAAATCCGGAGAGATCTTCCCATCCACGGGGCGTTGCGAATATCTTTCCGTCCACGGTAGTCTCCACCTGATAGAAATACTGGGGTTTTGCGGTGAGGAATGACAGGATCGCCGGATGAATGTCCGCCCGCTTCGCGTATTCTTTCCAGACCTCAAAATCCGCCTCCACATCGATCTTCTTGATACGGTCCAGGGTCGCGATATCGAACTCCCGCACCGACTTATTGTATTCCGGCGGGTTTCCGGCAGCCACGATGATCCAGCCATCCGGGATCTTGTGGTTTCCGAAGGTCTTATACTGTAAGAACTGCAGCATGGCCGGAGCCAGCGTCTCCGAAACGCAGTTGATCTCATCGATAAAGAGAAGTCCCTCGGAGAGACCCGTGTCCTCGATCTTATTGTAGATCGCCGCAACGATCTCACTCATCGTATATTCCGTCACATGGACATTCTTTTCGCCGTAAGTCTTCTCCGAGATAAACGGAAGTCCGATGGCGCTCTGTCTCGTATGGTGTGTGATCGTGTAGGAGACGAGACCGATTCCGCACTCTCTCGCAACCTGCTCCATGATCTGGGTCTTTCCGATTCCAGGCGGTCCGATGAGCAGCACCGGACGCTGCCGCATGGACGGGATCTCGTACTCCCCATGTTCATTTTTTGTCAGATAAACTTTTATCGTATTCTTGATTTCCTGTTTTGCACGCTTGATGTTCATATCTTTTCTTTATCTCCCATTACAGCTGCTCACAAACTTCACAGCTGCACGCAAAAATCCATTCCAAAACGTTCTACGCTCCGCTTCGGTCCGTGCTGGACGTATGCCACTGGCACACAGCACCTTCGCCGACGGGATTTTCGCCTTCCAGTCTAAGTCTTCTTACGGTCAGCGCAGTAAATGCGCAGACCTGCTAAATGATTACTTCCCATCTAATATTTTCCCCACGTCTTCCATCGACTCCGGATCCAGAATCACCTTCATCGCCCATGGCGGAACGTCCGCGTCGGTGTAATTGTCCCGCATAAACACAAACGCCGTGTCGTAGGGCGGCATTTTCACCGGGAATGTCCCGTATCCGTCCGTAAAGTAGAGAAGTCCCCGCAGCCTGCTGAACTTTCCCGCCTTGATCATCTGGTCTACATGCAGAAATGCCGGGCGGAAATCCGTTCCTCCCATGCCGTGAAGTTCCATGTGGTCCATGTAATTCCGAAGATCTTCTTCCTTCTCGATCTTCACATCCTGTCGGACCTTGTCATCGCACTGTAAGATGTGGATATTGACCTTCTTAAAAAAGCTCTCCGACTGGGCCAGCACCCCGTAGGTCTCCTCCAGGAATTTCTTCACAAGCTCCCCGGAACAGGACATCGACGTGTCGATCACCACGACAAAATCCTCGATCCGCCGGACTTCCTTCGTCTCAAGAGGTTCGATTAACGGCATATTTCCATATAACTGCATGCCGTAATTATAAAACACATAATCGAAGGCGTCAGGATCGATCTGGACCGTCTCCTTCAGCAC
>CAVIYT010000079.1:0-13215 GCA_963646925.1 Paludibacteraceae bacterium | reverse complement strand
CCTTAGGAGCTTCTTCGAGTCGGAGACCCTGGCCAACTTTTTTGCCGTCATCAATATCTCGTGGTCGGAACAGCGTGCCCCGGAAGACTTTTCGGAAGTCCTGGACGCAGTGAGCCGCCAGATGGACGAACAGATCGTAAAAGAACGGCTGGAGGAGACGATCTCCTACAACGTGTCCAACGAGAAAAAATGGTATGTGCGGACGATCCCGCTGTTTGTAAAACATCTGGCGATGCAGATGATCTTTCTTCACAGCAGCCGCGCCCACACGATGACCTTTACCAACATCGGGCAGATGCAGGTGCGGGAGGAACTGCGGGACCAGGTGGAGTCGTTCCAGGTCCTCGTGGGTGCGTCCCCGAAGCAGATGATGAAGTGCGGGGCGGTGGCCTACGATGGAAAGCTGTGCCTTTCTTTCGCCAGGGCCATGGCAGAAAACCGGCTGCTGGAATATTTTTTTCGTTTTCTGAAAGAGCAGGGAATCCATGTGGAACTTGAGAGCAATGGAATTGCCGACAAAGAACATGACAAAGGCCGGTATCCGGCGATGGGCGGAGATAAGAATAAGATAAAGAAAGCAGTCCGTTTCTACTATATATCATTGGCAGTGGTATCCGTTTTAGCGGGAATCGTGAATCTCGCCACTTACCGGCAAATCCCGTTTAAATGGGCGTTTCTCACCTGGGGAGCGGCGGCCTATGTGGCGATGACACTGCGGTTTTCCGTCATGCGCCATGCCAGCATGTCTGGGATCATGGTGCGGCAGTGTCTGGGAATCCAGGCGATCTTTCTGCTGATCGATACGATGACGAGGCTACACGGCTGGTCCGTGGATTACGCGATTCCCTGTGTGATACTGTTTGAGGTGGCGACAATTTTGCTTATGATACTTGTAAACCGCATGAACTGGCAATGCTATTTTATGTACCAGATCGCGATCACGTTTTTGAGCTTTGTGCCGCTGGTGTTCCTAAAGATCGGATGGACAAAGCATCCGATGCTTACGGTGCTGTCGGTGGCGGTATCAGTGTGGGCGTTGGTGCTTACGGTGCTTTTGGGAGATCGAAGTGTGAAACGGGAGCTGCGTCGGCGGTTTCATGTTTAAGAAAATAATGGAAGAGCACGAAAAAGCTGGATTGCTATGCGTGCAGAACAAAAGAAAATTTTATAACAATTTGATTTCAAAAAAGTTTTGCAGAATTGCGAAGTATTAAAAGTATAAATAATGGAAAGCTTCGAGAAACAATAAAGCGAAAATGAGTAGTTTCAAGAAAACATATAGAGAAAAAGGAGATGAACTATGAGCCGGAAAGAAGTCAGCATGATCGGGAATCTGACCCGTGACATGATGAGGGACGTGATGGAGCCATCGTTAAAGAAGCCGATCCAGACGGGAGAATTCAGGAAAAATCCGGTGGAGCCGGCCTGGAGATGTCCGAATGACTATATATATGAACTGGTTCCAACAGAAAAATTTGTGATGGAATATTTAAAGCCGAAGCAGACGGCCACCGGCCGGATGATCCTGCAGCTTCATGGCGGCGGCTACATTGGACCCATGAAAAATATTTACCGCCGGTTTGCGGTAAAATATTCCGAACTGGGTCTTGGCGCGGACGTCCTTACCCCGGACTACCGCGTTGCGCCGGAACATCCGTTTCCGGCGGCGTTAGAGGATGCTGTGTATGCCTACAAATGGCTTTTAAACGAAAAGAAATATGATCCGTCCCAGATCGTTGTTGCGGGAGATTCCGCTGGCGGCGGACTTGCCCTGGCACTTTGCCTCTACGCGAAGGACCATGCGCTTCCGCTCCCGACGGGCATCATTACGATGTCCCCGTGGACGGATGTGACCCTCAGCGGCGCGTCCTACGAGGAGAATTACACGATTGACCCGCTTTTTGGAAATTCGAAGGAAAACATGCTCTACCAGTGCAGCTATATCGGCGACGCGGACAAAAAAGATCCGTACCTTTCCCCGCTTTTCGGAAACTTCGAGGGCTTTCCGCCGATGCTGATGCAGGTGGGCGCTTATGAAGTCCTCTTGGATGACACGAGAGCTGCCGCAAAGAAAGCGAGGGAAGAGGGCGTGAAGGTCCGCTGCTCCGTCTACGACGGCATGTTCCACGTCTTTCAGATGGGTCTTGACCTGATCCCGGAAAGCCGGGAGGCCTGGGAAGAAGTCGGGGAGTACCTGCGGATCGTCTACCACATCCACCGCGACCAGGAGGGAAAGGTCGTAAAGATGGTGAAGACGAGACGGAGAGATACGGAAGAGCGGGCGAAGTTGAATCTTCTGGCTTTCTTAAAGCGGGAATTAAAAAGTAAATAGTCGTGATTAAAACGCCGGAATGGTGTGCAGGATGTAGTCGGGCACATTGTTTCGGCGTTTAACTCACTTCCAAGACTGCTGTAGCTGATCGCCAGGCATTCAACGTTTCGTGCCGGAGGAACGTGCGCATGCAAGTCCTTAATAGTCGTTCAACAGGTCTGCGAATAAACAGTTTTCTTTCCCTTGCCTTTTCCACCTATTCCAAGTATAATAAATCTTAGCGGTTTTATAACAAAAACTGATAAACCAAATTGGAGGGAAACAAATGAGTCTCGAAAAATTTTTCCATCTCAAGGAAAACAACACAACTGTTAAGACCGAGATCATGGCCGGTGTGACATCGTTTATGACGATGGCGTACATCCTGGCGGTAAACCCGAATATTCTGGCGGCAGCCGGAATGGATCACGGCGCGGTCTTCACAGCGACAGCGGTGGCATCCTTTATCGGAACACTCTGTATGGCTCTGTTCGCGAACTACCCGTTTGCTCTGGCACCAGGAATGGGTCTGAACGCGTACTTCGCATACACAGTCGTTCTCGGAATGGGATACTCCTGGGAAGTTGCTCTTGCGGCAGTTCTCACGGAGGGCATCATCTTCATCATCCTGTCCTGCTTCAACATCAGAGAGGCGATCTTCAACGCGATCCCGTTTAACTTAAAGAAAGCGGTCAGCGTCGGAATCGGTCTCTTCATCACATTCCTCGGTCTCCAGAACGCGAAGATCGTAATCGGCAGTGCAACGCTTGTAGGCCTGTTCTCTATCGACGGCTACAACGGAACTCTGGCTGATGGTCTCACAGCGTCCATGAGCGATGCGGGAATCACCGTACTCCTTGCGATCTTCGGTGTCCTGATCACAGGAATCCTGATCGTAAAGAATGTAAAAGGAAACATCCTCTGGGGCATCCTGATCACATGGATCCTCGGAATCATCTGCCAGTTCGCGGGCGTGTATGTTCCGAACCCGGACCTTGGTTTCTACAACCTGCTCCCGGATTTCTCCAACGGTATTTCGATTCCGAGCCTGTCCCCGATCCTCTTTAAGTTCAGCTTAAAGGGCGTTCCGGTACTTGAGTTTGTCGTAATCGTGTTCGCGTTCCTGTTCGTTGACCTCTTCGATACACTTGGAACTTTGATCGGTGTATCCGCGAAGGCTGACATGCTGGACGCTGACGGAAAGCTTCCGAGAATCAAGGGCGCGCTCCTTGCGGACGCAATGGGAACTACCTGCGGTGCCTGCCTCGGTACATCCACAGTAACAACATTCGTGGAGAGTGCTTCCGGTGTCACAGAAGGCGGAAGAACAGGTCTTACATCCTTAACGACAGCGATCCTGTTCCTGTTATCCTTACTTCTGTCCCCGATCTTCCTTGCGATCCCGTCCTTCGCGACAGCTCCGGCTCTGATCACTGTAGGTTTCTACATGATCGGTTCCGTGTCCGAGATCGACTTCAAGGATCCGGCAGAAGGTCTTCCGGCATTCCTCTGCATCATCGCGATGCCGTTCTTCTACAGCATCTCCGAGGGTATCTCCATGGGAGTTATCTCTTATGTAGTTATGAACCTCTTTGCTGGAAAGAAGGAGAAGATCACTCCGGTTATGTATATTCTCGCAGTGCTCTTTGTTCTGAAGTACATTTTAATGTAAATATGTAAATGTCAAACAATTGCCGAATGCATAGTATGGTAATGTCAGAAATGACTGCCGCTGTGTATTCGGCTTTTGTTGTCTTCGACAGAAAAACAGAAGTTGTCGGGCATATTGCAGACTTTTGGCGCGGAAATATCTGCAGTTAGCGGAGACATCAGACAAATCCGGCTTCTGTTCTGTGACAAATGACAAAAATTGTCATAAACTTAACAAAAAGATGGTGATAATTGTCGATTGACGCTTGAATTTGGATGTGGTATAAATGTAGAATCGTAAGAGTGTAAAGGTTTACGAACGATTACGATTCGCAAAAGGGTTAATGGTATTTGACATCTAAGGGTTTAACAAAAAAGGAGTTTGAGAGTCATGATGAAACAGAAAAAAGTAAAATTTGCATCCGCAGACGAGGCGAAGGAGTTCGTCAGCATTGCAAGCGGCTGTGATTTCGATGTAAATGTATTTTATAACCGCATGATCATTGATGCGAAGTCTCTTCTTGGAGTACTGAGCCTTGATCTGACAAAGATCCTCACCGTAGAGTTCGACGGCGAGAACGCACCGTTTGAGGAGTTTCTTGAGAGAAAGAATCCGATGCACGCAGTAGCGTAAAAATATACATAGAGATAAAGAAGAGGCAGCGGCTGTATGAGAATATGGCAGGCTGCCTTTTTCGCGCGCGGAGGACGGAATAAAGAGTAGAATTAGAATGTGTGGTGACAGAGAAAACTGGCACAGAAAGCTTCTCACAGCGGGTCCACTGTATCTTCTGTGAATGTACTGTGTTACTTTACAGGAAATTATAAAAATGCTATACTTGCGGGAGCAATAAGTGCGGCAGATAATAGAAACAATAAAAAGAAATAAGATGGAAATATGCGGGTATGCTGAACGGTGAATAGTCAGCGTGCCCACAGGAAAGGAGCGCCCCATGAACGAAGAAAACAAAAAAGCGATCCGGATCTCGGTCCGGAACCTGGTGGAGTTCGTGCTGCGCTCCGGGGACATCGATAACCGCAGGTCCGGAAACGCCCAGAAGGACGCCATGCTGGCTGGCGGAAAGATCCACAGGAAGATCCAGAAGCGGATGGGGGCCGGCTACCGGGCGGAGGTGCCGCTAAAGCATGAAGTCCAGGACGAGGAGCAGGAGATCACGCTTCTTGTTGAGGGACGCGCCGACGGAATCTTCACGGAAAACGGCATCCCCGTGATCGATGAGATCAAGGGCATGTACACGGATGTCTCAAGATTGGAAGAGCCCATCGAAGTCCACCTCGCCCAGGCCATGTGTTACGGATATTTCTACTGTTGCGACAAGGATCTCGACGGGATCCGCCTTCAGATGACCTACTGTAACCTCGAGACGGAGGAGATCAAGCGGTTTCAGACGGACCGCTCGAGAGAAGAGCTGGAGACCTGGTTTTCCGGCGTCGTCCACGAGTACTTCAAGTGGGCGAGATATCTCTACCACCACGAACTGACCCGAGATGCCTCGATCCGGCATCTGGAATTTCCATTCCCTTACCGGGCAGGACAGAGAGACCTTGTGGTGTCCGTCTACCGGACAGTGAGCCGGAAAAAACGCCTGTTCATCCAGGCTCCCACAGGAATCGGAAAAACGCTCTCCACCGTATTCCCGGCGGTCCGGGCCATCAGCGAAGGAAAAGGCGATAAACTGTTCTATCTGACGGCAAAGACCGTGACGAGGACTGTGGCGGAGGAGGCGTTCCGGATCTTGAGGGACCACGGGCTGATCTTCACCTCCGTGACCATCACGGCGAAGGAAAAACTCTGCCCCATGGACGAGTGCGAGTGCAACCCGGACGCGTGCCCCTACGCGAAAGGACATTTCGACCGGGTCAATGAGGCGGTCTTTGACATCCTGCATTTAGAGCAGGAGATGACGAGGGAGAAGATTCTCCAATATGCGGAAAAATATAAGGTCTGCCCATTCGAGTACTGCCTGGACATCTCCAGCTGGACCGATGGAATCATCTGCGACTATAACTATGTGTTCGACCCGAATGTGCGGCTGAAACGGTATTTCGCGGACGGACAGAAAGGCGAATATTTGTTTCTTGTGGATGAGGCCCACAACCTGGTGTCCAGGGCGAGAGAGATGTACAGCGCGGAATTAAAAAAGGAAGATATCCTCACAGTAAAGCGCCTCGTAAAGCACAAAGTGCCCCGCCTAGAGCGGGACCTGGAAAAGTGCAACCAGGTGATGCTGGGAATGAAGCGGGAGTGCGAGACATGGCAGCTGCTCTCCGATGTGACGCCTCTTGCGGTAGCGGCGATGGCGGTGTTCTCTGACATAGAGACATTTCTGGAAGATTTCCCGGAATTTGAGGGCCGGGACACGGTACTGGATTTTTATTTCGGACTCCGTGATTTCTTAAATGTGTATGAGCTTCTGGACGACCACTACCGGATCTATGCCGAAAATGTGGGAGTCACCTCGTTCCAGGTGCGACTCTTCTGCGTGGATCCGTCGGCGAACCTTTCGCTCTGCATGGCCCAGGGAAACAGCACGATCCTGTTCTCGGCGACCATGCTGCCGATCCGGTATTACAAGACGCTGCTCTCCGGAAACGAGGACGACTATGCGGTCTACGCGAACTCGCCTTTCGAGGAGGAAAAACGCCTCCTCATGGTGGCGACGGATGTCAGCAGCCGGTATTCCAGGCGGAGTGAGAGCGAGTACCGGAAGGTTGCGGAGTATATCCGCGAGGTGGTGCTCTCAAAGAGCGGCAACTACATGATCTTTTTTCCGTCCTACCAATACATGGACCAGGTGGAACAGGCCGTGGAGACGATGGATTTCCCGGCGGATCTTCTTGTTCAGGGACAGGGCATGAGAGAGCAGGAACGACAGGAATTCCTGGAAGAATTTGAAAAAACGAGGGATCATTCCCTGGCGGCGTTCTGCGTCATGGGCGGCGTGTTCTCGGAGGGAATCGACCTGAAGGAAGAGCGGCTCATCGGCGCCGTGATCGTGGGAACGGGTCTCCCAATGGTCTGCGTGGAACAGGAGGTTCTCAGGGGATATTTTGAAGAAAAAGAGGAAGCGGGATTCGATTTCGCCTACCAGTATCCGGGAATGAATAAGGTTTTACAGGCGGCGGGCCGCGTGATCCGGACCACGGAAGATGAGGGGATCATTCTGCTTTTAGATGACAGGTTCCTGAAAAAGGAATATCTGGAACTGTTCCCACGCGAATGGGAGCATTTCCAGATGGTAAACAAAAGAAATGTTGGTCAGTGCCTTTCGGACTTCTGGGAGTCGCGTGGCAGGTAGATGGATATCCAGGCAGTCATCTGCTGGAACAGCGCAGGAAATGCGCGGGTCTGGTGAGCGGCTGCTGCGGGTCTTACAGCATATCCATAAACTGTTTCGCGGCCTGGGAGACCGGAAGGTTTTCGTTATGGACCACAACGAGCTGGCGGACCGGAAGTGTCTCGGAGAGCTTTAAGATAAAGAGCTGCTTTTCGTCCTCCGGGATACAGAAATCTGGAACGAAGGCGATTCCGAGGCCGATGCGGGCCAGGTCGATTAAAAGGTCGTTGCTGCTGAGCTCGATCTCCGGAACCAGGTCGAGATGGGACTTCTGGAACATGGAATGCAAGAACTCACTTGTGGTGCTCTTGCGGTCCAGCATCATGATCGGGTAGTCTAAGAGTTCTGCGAGGGTGAACGTCTTATCCTGCAGTGGAAAATGCTCAGCGTTTGCGACGAAGACATCACGGAATTCCCGGATCGCGCGGACGCTGTGGGTATTTAAGAGACCGGAGTTCGGGTAGTTTGTGATAATAAAGTCTACCTGTCCGTTTTCCAGAATGCGGGCACACTCGATGGACGTGGAGTTCGTCACCTTAATATGGACGTTCGGGTAGAGCTTGTGGAACTTATTTAAATAAGGAACCAGGAAGTAGCGGCAGATCGTGTCGCTGGCGGCGATCCTTAACTGACCGCCGTTTAAGGTGTTGGCCTCCAAAAGCTGTGTCTCGCCCTTATGGATCAGGTTCATCGCCGGTTCGATATGTTTAAACAAGATCTCGCCTTCCGGGGTGAGCTGCACGCGCTTTGTGCTTCGGATGAAGAGCGTTTGGCCAAGTTTTTTCTCCAGAACCTTTACGGACTGGCTTACCGCGGACTGGGAGATATAGAGGCATTTGGACGCCTCGGAGAAACTTAAGGTCTTTGCGACGTAGTAAAACACTTTATATAATTCATAGTTAATATCCATTATTAGTCCTCCTAATGAAACAAGGTTATTTTATCACAGGAACCTGGATTTGAAAAGAGGAAAAACGAGAAAGTGTGGTTTTGTCTGGAAGACAGGCGGAAAATATGGTATGATTACGGAAAGGCGGCGGAGCTAAGAAGCCGCATTAAAACGCAGAGAAATGCAGGGAAAGCCCCAGAAAAAGAGTGCAAAAGAGCGGCTGAAAAACTTCCGGGGAGTAACTGTGAGAATGCAGAAAATATAGAAAAATAAGTTTAGAGAGGTTTATAGAAGAATATGGCAGAAAAAATGAGATATGAGAACGAAAATGACAACGCGAAGATCGACGACGAGTTCAACAACTCCGAGGACGATTTAAGCGCCGAGGACATCTACCGCGTATATATGGAAGAGATTGCGGCGATCCCGCCCTGCAGTGAGGCGGAAAACGAGAAGCTTCTCGGCGAGATCCGGAGCGGAAACAAGGCGGCGAGAGAGCGCCTCATCGAGGGCAACTTAAAGAACGCCCTGTTCTTCGTCCAGGATTACATCAACAAAGGCGTCCCGATGGCGGACCTGATCCAGGAAGCCAGCATGGAGCTCATGATGCTTGCGGATGAAGGTTTCGAGGGAAGCTTTGAAAAGCTTTTGGAGAGCCGGATCCGCGTCCGCATGGAGGAGATCATCAATGATCAGAAGAAGGAGGCGGATATCGAGGAGGAGATGTTAGCCCGCGTCAATGTCCTCCAGGAAGTATCAAAGTCCATGGCGGAGGAACTTGGCCGTGAGGCAAAACTTTCCGAGCTTGCGGAGCGTATGAAGATGACAGAGGACGAGGTTCGCGAGATCATGAAGGTGACTATGGACGCACTGCAGATGAGCCAGATCAACCAGAGCTTGCAGAGCTAAAAAGAATATATAAGCATAAATAATAAAAATAATTAAATATATTAACTTTACTAATCACACTGACCTGTGCTATGATGAAGTCAGTATGAAAACAACCATCTGACAAAGCCGTTTTCCAGGAGGAGAGACTATGAGCGTAAAGCGCGTATTTGTTGAGAAGAAACCGGAATATGCAATCAAGGCGAGAGAGCTTCGCGAGGAGATCGAGAGCTATCTTGACATTACAGGGGTAACGGGCGTCCGTGTATTAGTCCGCTACGATATCGAAAATATTTCTGAGGACGTATATAAAGAGGCACTCGGAACAATCTTTTCCGAGCCGCCGGTAGACGATGTGTTCGAGGAGACATTCCCGCATGACGCGGAGGATGTTGTATTCTCCGTTGAGTACCTGCCGGGACAGTTCGACCAGAGAGCCGATTCCGCAGAGCAGTGTGTAAAGTTATTAAACGAGAACGAGGAGCCGGTGATCCGCTCCGCAATGACCTATGTGATCTCCGGAAAGCTTTCTGCTGAGGAGACCGCAGCGATCAAGTCCTTCTGTATCAACCCGGTGGACTCCAGAGAGGCATCCGAGGAGATCCCGGAGACACTTGTGACTGTATTTGATGTGCCGGAAGATGTTGCAATTTTTGACGGATTCAAGAACATGGACGAGGCTGCGTTAAAGGAACTCTACAGCTCCTTAAACCTTGCCATGACATTCAAGGACTTCCTTCATATCCAGAACTACTATAAGAACGAAGAGCACAGAGATCCGTCCGTGACAGAGATCCGCGTGCTTGATACATACTGGTCCGATCACTGCCGCCACACCACATTCTCCACAGAGTTAAAGAACGTGACATTCACAGAGGGCGACTACAAGAAACCGATCGAGGACACCTACAACCAGTACCTGGCTGACCACCAGAAGATCTACAAAGGCCGCGATGACAAGTTCGTCTGCCTTATGGACCTTGCGATCATGGGCATGAAGAAGCTCCGCAAAGAGGGCAAGTTAGAAGATCTTGAGGTATCCGACGAGATCAACGCCTGCTCTATCGTTGTTCCGGTGGAGATCGACGGAAAGACAGAGGAGTGGCTTGTAAACTTCAAGAACGAGACCCACAACCACCCGACAGAGATCGAGCCGTTCGGCGGCGCTGCAACATGCCTTGGCGGCGCGATCCGTGACCCGCTTTCTGGCCGTACTTATGTATACCAGGCAATGCGTATCACAGGTGCTGCTGACCCGACAAAACCGTTAAATGAGACATTAAAGGGCAAACTTCCGCAGCGAAAGATCGTCACAGAAGCTGCCCATGGATACAGCTCCTACGGAAACCAGATCGGTCTTGCTACCGGTTATGTAAAAGAACTCTACCATCCGGGCTACGTTGCGAAGAGAATGGAGATCGGTGCCGTTATGGCAGCAGCTCCGAGAAAGAACGTGATCCGTGAGACATCCGATCCGGGCGATGTTATTATCCTCCTTGGCGGACGTACCGGCCGTGACGGAATCGGCGGCGCGACAGGTTCCTCCAAGGTACACACAGAGGCATCCATCGAGGTCTGCGGCGCTGAGGTCCAGAAAGGTAACGCCCCGACCGAGAGAAAGATCCAGAGAATGTTCCGCCGTCCGGAAGTTTCCAAACTTATCAAGAAGTGCAATGACTTCGGCGCAGGCGGAGTATCCGTAGCGATCGGTGAGCTTGCAGACGGACTTCTGATCGACCTTGACAAAGTACCGAAAAAGTACGCAGGTCTTGACGGAACAGAGCTTGCGATCTCCGAGTCTCAGGAGAGAATGGCAGTCGTTGTTGACCCGAAAGACGTTGACGTGTTCTTAGGATACGCAGAAGAAGAGAACCTTGAGGCTGTCACCGTGGCAACTGTCACAGAGAGCCCGAGACTCGTCCTCACATGGCGCGGAAAGACCATCGTTGATTTAAGCCGCGCGTTCCTCGACACAAACGGCGCTCACCAGGAGACAGACGTTACCCTGGAAGTTCCGAACCACGAGGGAACACCGTTTGAAAAGAAAGAAGTAGGAGACGTTAAGGAGAAATGGCTGAAGATGCTTGGTTCCTTAAACGTTTGCTCCCAGAAAGGTCTCGTTGAGATGTTCGACTCCTCCATCGGCGCTTCTACCGTTATGATGCCGTACGGCGGAAAATATCAGCAGACCGAGATCCAGACCATGGTCGCAAAGCTTCCGGTCCTCGAAGGAAAGTGCGACGCTGTGACCATGATGAGCTACGGCTTCGATCCGTACCTCTCCAGCTGGAGCCCGTACCACGGCGCGATCTACGCAGTCCTCACATCTGTGGCTAAGATCGCGGCAGCAGGCGGCGACTACAAGAAGATCCGCTTCACATTCCAGGAGTACTTCCGCAGAATGAGCAGCGAGCCGACAAGATGGAGCCAGCCGTTCGCGGCACTGCTCGGCGCTTACAACGCGCAGCTTGGCTTCGGACTTCCGTCCATCGGCGGTAAGGACAGCATGTCCGGTACCTTCGATGAGGAGAGCGGAAAAGAGATCGACGTTCCGCCGACACTTGTCTCCTTCGCAGTCGATGTTGCAAATGCGAAGAACATGATCTCCCCGGAATTCAAGAAAGCCGGAAACAAGATCGTTGTATTTGAGATCAAGAAAGATTCCTATGATCTTCCGGATTACGCCCAGATCATGGATGGATATGATAAACTCCACGAGGACATCAAGGCAGGCCGCGTGATCTCCGCATACGCCGCAGAGGTAAACGGAATCGCGGAGGCAGTTAGCAAAATGGCATTCGGTAATCACTTAGGCGTTAAGATCGAGCACGATGTGGATCCAAGAGACTTCTTCGCACCGGCATGGGGCGATATCGTATGCGAGGTTCCGGCTGATAAGGACGGCGAGCTTCAGATGAGCTATCGTGTCATCGGTGAAGTTACCGACAAGGCAGCCTTCGAGTACGGCAGCGTTTCCATCACTCTCGATGAGGCATTAAAGACATGGGACGCATCTCTTGAGGACGTATTCCCGACAGAGAGCGGTGTCAAGAAGGAAGAAGTCAAGAACGAAGTATTCAAGGCAGAGAACGTTGTGATCTGCAATCATAAGATCGGCGCTCCGACCGTATTCATTCCGGTATTCCCGGGCACAAACTGTGAGTACGACAGCGCGAAGGCATTCGAGCGCGCAGGCGCGAAGGTCATCACAAAGGTATTTAAGAACATGAGCGCGGAAGATATCCGTGATTCTGTTGAGGTTTACAGAAAGAGCATCGAGCAGTCCCAGATCGTCATGTTCCCGGGCGGCTTCTCCGCAGGCGACGAGCCGGAAGGTTCCGCAAAGTTCTTCGCTACCGCGTTCCGCAACGAGGTATTAAAGGACGAGATCATGAAGCTCTTAAATGAGCGAGACGGATTGATGCTCGGTATCTGCAATGGCTTCCAGGCTCTCATCAAGCTTGGCCTCGTTCCGGAAGGAAAGATCGTAGAGCAGAAGCCGGATTCCCCGACCCTGACCTACAACACCATCGGACGCCATGTATCCAAGATGGTGAACCTGAAAGTCGTATCCAACAAGTCCCCGTGGCTTGCAGGCGCTACGCTTGGCGGTGTTTACACGAACCCGGTATCCCACGGCGAGGGACGTTTCGTAGCCCCGAAGGAGTGGATCGACAAGCTCTTCGCGAACGGACAGGTTGCGACCCAGTACGTTGACCTTAACGGCGTTCCGACCATGGACGAGTACTGGAACCCGAACGGCTCCTTCATGGCCATCGAAGGCATCACAAGCCCGGACGGACGTGTCTACGGCAAGATGGGCCACGCTGAGAGACGCGGCGACTATGTCGCAAAGAACATCACAGGCGAGCAGGATCTGAAGCTGTTTGAGAGTGGTGTGAAGTACTTTAAATAATTGAAATAAGAGAATGCCCCAGGGAGAGGAAATTTCCCTGGGGCATTTTGCGCTGCTGTGTGTCCGGAAGAAACCGGCAGCAGGTTACCGTGAACCTGAAACAAACGGTTGGCGGCAGGTTCTGTGTGCGGTGCCGCTTTGCCGTGTTACCTCAGTTAGTTGACAGAAACTCCGAACCGTACTAAACTTGATGTATCCGCGG